>NZ_JAMYVB010000006.1:0-272698 GCF_040323635.1 Mesorhizobium sp. M0037
CGCCGCAGCGCCGCGCCAACCAATCCGCTTGGCGCTGCGGCGGACGCATAGGGGGAGAGAAGTGTCACCTATGTATCCGGTTCAATGAGGGGCAGCGCCGACTCGGCGAATGAGTTGGCCGAAAACCTCACCCCTCCAGCACGTCCTTCGACGCCACAGTGGAATCGGCGTTGAGCTCGTAGATCACCGGCACGCCGGTGCCGAGCTCGAGCTTGACGATCTCCTCGCCGCTCTTGCCGTCCAGCGCCATGATCAGTGCGCGCAGCGAATTGCCATGCGCGGCGACCAGCACGGTGCCGCCTTTCAGAACATGCGACTGCATGTCGTGCAGGTAATAGGGCCAGACGCGGGCGCCGGTGTCCTTCAGGCTTTCGCCGCCGGGCGGCGGCACGTCGTAGGAGCGGCGCCAGATGTGCACCTGCTCCTCGCCCCACTTCTGGCGCGCGTCGTCCTTGTTGAGGCCGGAGAGATCGCCATAGTTGCGCTCGTTCAGCGCCTGGTCGCGGATCGTCTTCAAATCGCTCTGGCCGACCGCGTCGAGAATGTGCTGGCAGGTCTTCTGCGCCCGGATCAGCGCCGAGGTGAAGGCAATGTCGAATTTCAAGCCGCGTGCCTTGAGCTTCTGGCCGGCTTCCTTGGCCTCCTTGTGGCCCTGCTCGGTAAGGTCGACATCGCGCCAGCCGGTGAACAGGTTCTTCAGGTTCCATTCGCTCTGGCCGTGGCGCACGAGCACGAGAGTTCCCGACATGTTTGCTCCTTCCAAATTATGGATAGTTTAGCTCAAGCCGAGCACGTCCCGCATGGAATAAAGTCCGGGCTTTTTACCGCGCGCCCAGAGCGCGGCCTTGACGGCGCCGCGGGCAAAGATGGCGCGGTCCTCGGCATGGTGCGACAGCGTGATGCGCTCGCCGGTTCCGGCCAGGATGACGCTGTGGTCGCCGACCACCGAGCCGCCGCGCAAGCTGGCAAAGCCGATGGTTCCTGGCTTGCGCACGCCGGTATGGCCGTCGCGTGACCGCACATCTTTGCCGGCAAGGGAAATGCCGCGTCCCGCCGCCGCCGCTTCGCCGAGCAGCAAGGCGGTGCCCGAGGGCGCGTCGACCTTGTGCTTGTGGTGCATTTCGAGGATCTCGATGTCGAAATCCTCTGGACCGAGCGCGCGCGCGGCCTGCTCGACCAGCACCGCCAGAAGATTGACGCCGAGGCTCATATTGCCGGATTTGACGATCGTCGCGTGGCGCGCCGCGGCCTCGATCCTGGCGTCGTCTTCCGCCGAGCAGCCGGTGGTGCCGATGACATGGGCAATGCGTGCCTGCGCGGCATAGCCTGCGAATTCGACGGTGGCTGCCGGCATGGTGAAATCGAGCACGCCGTCGGCCTTGGCGAACACCGGCAGCGGATCGTCGCCGATCGTCACATTGATGATGCCGATGCCGGCAAGCTCGCCCGCATCCCTGCCGAGATAGGGCGATCCGGTTCGTTCGACCGCGCCGACGACGCGGGCGCCGGGGATCGAATGGATGGCGCGGATCAGCGTCTGGCCCATGCGGCCGGCCGCCCCCACCACCACCAGGCCCATTTCGCTGGATTCGCTCATGCTGTTCTCCCCACCGCCTTCTTGGCGCGGCTGCGCCGGACCGGAGTTTGGACGGGCTTCGAGTCGTCGACAAGCCCCAGTCCGTTCTTGCCTTGAATGCGGTGGAAGCGGGCGTAGACACTGTTTGGATCGGCCATCAGTGCGGCATGGGTGCCTTCCTCGACCAGGCGCCCCTCTTCAAGCACGATAATGTGGTCGGCGTTGACGACCGTCGACAGGCGATGCGCTATCACGATGGTGGTGCGCCCTTCCATCACATGGGTCAACGCCTCCTGGACGCGCGCCTCGGCCTCGTTGTCGAGCGCCGAGGTCGCTTCGTCGAGCAAAAGGATCGGCGCGTTGCGCACGATCGCCCGCGCAATCGAGACGCGCTGGCGCTGGCCGCCGGAAAGTGTCGAGCCGCCCTCGCCGACGGGCGTGTCGTAACCCTGCGGCTGCTGACGGATGAACTCGTCGGCCGCCGCCAGCACCGCCGCCCGCTCGATCTCGGCGTCGGTCGCCGAAAGTCGGCCAAAACGGATGTTGTCGCGTATGCTGCCTTCGAACAGATAGGGGGCCTGCGAGACATAGGCGATCGAGCCGCGCAGCGAGTGCTTGGTGACTTTGGAAATGTCCTGACCATCGATCTCGATCGAACCCTTGTCGACATCGTAGAAGCGCTGCAGCAGCGCCACGAGCGTCGTCTTGCCGGCGCCCGAGGCCCCGACCACCGCCGTAACCTTGCCGGCCGCGGCGGTGAAACTCAGGTTCCTGATCACCGGCATGTCGGCGCTGTAGCCGAACGTCACATTGTCGAAGCGAACCTCGCCGGTGGTGATCCTGGCTTCGACCGCGTCGGGCGCATCGCCCTGTTTAGGCTCCAGGTCGAGCAGCTCGTAAATCATCCGGGCGTTGACCAGGGCACGTTCCATACCGACCTGCGTACGAGCCAGGCGCCGTGCCGGATCGTAGGCCATGATCAGCGCGGTGATGAAGGAAAACACAGCGCCTGGTGGTTGTCCGAGCACCAGCGCCCGGTAGCCGGAATAGGCAAGGACGGAGGTAATGGCGAGACCGCCCAAAATCTCGGAAATCGGCGACAGCCGCTCCGCGACCCGGGCGATCTTGTTGTTACGCTGCTCGGCCGTATCGGCCATGATGCCGATCCGGCGCGCCAGCTCGGCTTCCAGAGTGAAGGCCTTGACGATGGCAATGCCTTGGGTGGCCTCCTGCACGGACCCGTTCAGCCGCGAGTTGATCAGCACCGATTCCCGGTTGATGCGCCGCAATCGGCGGGTGATGTAGACGACGGCCCAGATCAGCGGCGGCCCGATCAGCAGCGAGCTGAGCGACAACACCGGATCCTGGTAGATCATGACGCCGACGAGGGCGATCAGCGAGACCGCGTCGCGGCTGATGGAGGTCAGCGTCAGCGATAGCAGATCGCGAACGCCCCCGACATTCTCGTTGACCTGTGCCGCCAGCCGACCGGAACGCGTATCGTTGAAGAAGTCGACGCCGAGCTTCATCAGGTGGTCGAAGCTGCGCTTCTGGTAGCGGGCGACCAGATTGTTGCCGATCTTGGCCAACGCGACCGCCTGGCCGTAACCGGCGAAGCCGCGCAGCACGGAGGCGGCCATGAACCCGGCGCAGATCCAGACGATCATGTCGCCGCGTCGTTCGTAGAAGATCTCGTTGATCATCGGGGCCATGATCCACGCCGTGAAGGCGGTGGTGGCGGAAACAATCAGCAGGCAGCCGACGGCAACGACATAGGTCCAGCGATATTCACTACCGTTTTCGGCCAGGATGCGGCGCAGCACCGCAGTGACCTCAGCTGGCTGGACTTTCAGTTTGAGTGGACTTTGAGCGGTCAAATCGCGGGCGCTTCGTGGTTTGCTAGAGCATGATGCCGAGAAGTGTGAAGCGGTTTTCGGACGACATCATGCTCTATCTCTTTGATTTAGAGCCGGATTCAGATTTCAGGTCGATTCGATCTGAAATCATCCGGCTCTAGGGATGCCAGGCTGGAATTCGGCCCCCTCTTAGCGCCCCGGCTACGGCTTGCCTATGGCGAAACTTCATCGCGGCCCGAGGTTAGGGTCACGAAAGCGGCAGCCATTTCCAGGAAAAGACCCGTTTTCGGGACGAAATGGATCATGCCCGCCAGCGCCGCCCCGCGGTCTGGACGCCGAACAGCGACGGGTTGCGGGCATAGGCGGCAAGGCCCAGAAGCGCCGCCAGCGGGTGGGTGATGACATAGACCGGCATCGAGGCCATCAGCGCGCTGTGCGGCGCCTTGTCCTCGAAGGCGGCGCGGAAATTGCCCTCCTTCAGTGCCGGAACGATCTTTTGCGCGATGCCGCCGGTCAAGAACACGCCGCCGCGGCTCATGAACACCAGTGCGAGATCGCCGGCGGTGCGGCCGAGGCAGGTGACGAACAGCGCCAGCGCTTCCTCGGCGACCGCATCGGTCTTGGCCAGAGCCGCCCCGGTGATTTCGGCCGGCGTGGCGAACGGCGCCGGCTTACCGTCGGCCTTGGCGACCGCCCGGTAGACATTGACCAGACCGCGCCCGCACAGGATCTGCTCGCCCGAAATGCGGCCGTCCAGCTTTTCGATATGCGGGAACACCTCGAAATCGCGCGGCGTCCGCGGACCGATATCCATATGGCCGCCTTCGCCAGGCACCGGTATCCAGTGGTGGAGGGCATGAACCAACCCAGCGACGCCGAGGCCGGTGCCGGGACCGAGCACGACACGCCCGGCATTCTCCTCCGGCGCGCCGCCGCCGATCTTTTCCATATGCTCTTCGCCGAGCGCCACGACGGCCAGCGCCTGCGCCTCGAAATCGTTGAGCACGACGATGTCGCCCAGGCCCAGATTGGCAAACATCTGCTTCGGCTTCACCACCCAGGGACAGTTGGTAAGCGGGATCTCGTCGCCATCGACCGGCCCGGCGATGGCCAGCACTGCCGAATTCGGCCGGATGGACGACCGGTCGAGCACCGCCGCCTGGATCGCCTCGTCTATGGTGGCGAAATTGGCGGTTTGCACGATATGCGGCTCACCGGCTTCCGAATTTGCGTCGAGCACGATCGAAAAGCGCGCATTGGTGCCGCCGATGTCGCCGATCAGCACTGGAAACCGCAACGCGGTGTCGTCGTCGCCTGACATGCTCTTGCTCGTCCCCTTTGCGGCGCCGTTGCGACCGTTTCAATCGCCCGGTGTTCAATCGCCCGGTGTTCAATCGCCCGGTGTTCAATCGATTGACTAGCGCATGGCCCCGGAAAGGGAAAGCGTCAGTTCGCCATCACTGTCCGACGTTTGCCGGCGGCCGTCGCCTCGGCAGGGGAATGCCGATCTCCGGCGTGGCGGTGAAGGCGTTGGCTGCGCCAGGCAAGCCGCCCGCATTGCCCGCAATAGGCGGAGGCGCGTCGGGTTCCGGCGCCCTGGCGGCCATCGGCACGCCGCCGCCGCGATAGGTGACGGCTTCGGCCGAGTCGGCATCGGGCTGGTCGAGCACGAACTGGCATTGTTTCGGCAGGTTCGCCATCGTCATCAGGTCGCGCGCCTTGGGCGCGTCCGGGTTCTTGTTGGGCCGCCACGGCTCCTCGGTAAACCACCAGGCCAGCGGCTTGCCGCAGCCGTCGTCGTCGGGCGTCGCTTCCTGCCCCTTGCAGTTGGGCGAGCCCGGCTGGCAGCCGATGCGGATGTGGAAATGATAGTCATGGCCCCAGAACGGCCGGATTTTTCTCAGCCAGGTACGGTCGCCGGTGACGGTGTCGCACAGCTTCTTCTTGATCCCGGGATTGACCAGGATGCGCTCGACTTCCGGATAGCTCGCGGCGCGCTTCAACAGCTTGGTATGTATCGGCTTCCACAGCCTGTCCTTCACCAGATGCGTCTTGTCGTCGACCATCAGCGTGGCGCTGATGTTTTCGCGCTCCTGGGTCGTAAGCTTGCGGTCGGGCATCGGCGTCAGCCAGATGTCGGCGTCGAGGCCGATCTGGTGCGAGGCGTGCCCGGTCAGCATCGGGCCGCCGCGCGGCTGCGAAATGTCGCCGATCAGAAGCCCCGGCCAGCCGTCGGCGGCGGCATCGCGCGACAGCTTCTCGATCAGCGCGATCATCGTTGGATGACCCCAGCGCCGGTTGCGCGAGGGACGCATCACCTCCCAGTTCTGGCCGTCCATCGGAATGGCGACGCCGCCGGTGAAGCAGCCCTTTGAATAGAAGCCGAAGGATTGCGCCGCAGCCACCGCCGGCAGCTTCTTGGCGCCGAACAGGTCTTTTGCCCGTGGCTCGGCCGTGATTGCGCCCGCCACCAGCCCGGCCAGCGCCACGATCGCCAGCGCCGCCGTCAGGAACGGCCGTCTGCCGGTTAAGGATCGCATTGAAATCGTCATGAACCCCCGCTGCAAAAGTCGGCGACACCGAATCATATCACGCTCGGGCTCGCGTTTCGATTATCCGCCGTTCATCGGGCTGCGCGGCTCGCCGTCGCGCCAGCTGCCGTCGGCCCACATTCGGTCGAACGCCTGGCGGTAGTCCGGATAGCGGAACCGGTAGCCCGCTGCCTTGATCGCGGCGTTGGCGACGCGCTTGTTCTCGCCATAGAAGGACCGCGCCATAGGCGAAAGTTGGGCGGTCTCAAAAGGAATTTCCAGCGGCGGCTCAATGCCCATCAGGCCGGCGGCATAGGTGACGACATCCTGCGGCGGCGCCGGCTCGTCATCGGTGACGTTGAAAATGCCGCCTCTATTGCCACCGATGAGGTGCCAGAGCGCGCCGGCGATGTCGTCGCAATGGATGCGGTTGAACACCTGGCCGGGCTTGACCAGCCGCCGCGCCGTGCCGTTTTCCAGATTGACCAGCGCGTTGCGTCCTTGCCCGTAAATGCCGGAAAGCCGCAGGATCGCCACCGGCTTGCCGGTATCGAGGCCAAGCTGCAGCCAGTCTCGCTCGGCCGCCACTCGCATCGACGAGCGTTTCGACACCGGCCGGCACTCGGCCGTTTCATCGACCCAGGCGCCGTCATAATTGCCATAGACGCCGACGGTCGAAAGATAGCCGATCCAGCGAAGCGCCGGCATCGCCTCGATCGCCTTGCGCGCGGCGAGAAGCACAGGGTCGCCGGCCTCCTCCGGGGCTACGGAGATGACAAGATGGGTGGTGGTCTCCAGCGTTTCGCCGATTTCAGGTGTCAGGGCGCCGTGAAACAGCAGCGGCGCGATGCCGGCCTGACGCAATGCCTCGAATTTCTCGGCCGAGCGCGTGGTGCCGAAGATCGTAATCGCCTCCGCATTGGCCCGTGCAAAGGCTTTGCCCGAATAGCCGGCGCCGAAGATAAAAACCTGTTTTTCGCTCATGCGTGCGCCTCAATTGGCAATGCGGACAGCCATTCGTCCTGCACTGTCGTGTCGGTTTCGGTTTTCAAGTAGATCGCCGCCTGCCCGTTGAATTCGGCGGCCGTCACCAGCCGCGCCAGCGCCCAGATCGCCGCGCCGCGCACCAGCGGCGAGGCGTCGCCAAGGAGGGTGCGGACAGGGTCAGCCAGCAAAGTATCGCCGGAATTGCCGGCCGCAACCAGCACGTTGCGGACAAAACGATCGCGGCCGATGCGCTTGATCGGCGAGCCCGAGAAGAAAGACCGGAACGCCGTGTCGTCCAGCTGCAACAGCTCGCCGAGCGGCGGCTCGCGCAGTTCGTCGCGGGCAGCAAGCTTGGCTTCCGAAGCGGCGCGGGCAAACTTGTTCCACGGGCAGGCGGCGAGACAATCGTCGCAGCCATAGACGCGGTTGCCGATCTTTTCGCGGAATTCTTGCGGGATGGGCCCCTTGTTCTCGATGGTCAGGTAGGAGATGCAGCGCCGGGCATCGAGCCGGTAGGGCGCCGGAAAGGCGTCGGTCGGGCAGGCGTCGAGACAGGCGCGGCAGGACCCGCAATGGTCTACCTCGGTCGCATCGGGCGTGAGCTCAGCCGTGGTGAAGATGGTGCCGAGAAACAGCCAGGAGCCGTGCTCGCGGCTGACCAGGTTGGTGTGCTTGCCTTGCCAGCCGAGCCCGGCGGCCTCAGCCAGCGGCTTTTCCATCACGGGCGCCGTATCGACGAAAACCTTCACGTCGCCGCCGGCCCGCGCGACGATCTTGCCGGCGATCTCCTTCAGCCGGCCCTTCATCACCTCGTGATAGTCGCGGTTTTGCGCATAGACCGAGATCGCGCCGAGATCGCGCCTTGCCTGCAGCGCACGCGGATCGTGGTCGGGGCCGTAATTCATTGCCAGCACGATGATCGAGCGCACCTCGGGCCACAGCGTCGAAGGCTCGCTGCGGCGTTGAAGCGTCGCCGCAATCCACGCCATCGAACCGTGAAAACCATCGGCGACGAATTCGGCCAATCTGGCTGGCGCCAGCGGGATCGCATCGGGCGTGGTGACGGCAACCGCATCGAAGCCGGCGCGCCGCGCCTCGGCGTCGACTAGCGCGCGCAGGGTTTGGCTTCTAGAAGTCGAGGTCCGCATAATGCGACACCGGCGACAGGCCGCGCACTCGGTCTGTGAGCAGCGGCCGGAACGACGGCCGCGATTTCACCCGCGTGTACCATTCGCGCGCCGCGGCATGCTCGCGCCAATCGATCTCGCCGAGATAATCCAGCACCGACAGCGTCGCGGCCGCCGCCAAGTCGGCATAGGTGACCTTGCTGCCGGCCAGCCAATGACGGGTGCCGGCCAGCCAGTTGGTGTACTTCATGTGCTGGCGAATGTTGGCGCGCGCCGCGCGGATTGCCGCCGAATCGGGGGAACCGCCGCCCGCCGTTTCCGGCATCACCGGCTTCAGCACGCGCTCGCGCACCAGATGTCGGGTCACTTCGCTCTCGGCCTTGTTGAGATACCAGTCGGTCAGGCGGCGGATTTCGGCGCGCTGCATCGGGTCTTCCGCAAACAGGCGCTTGTCGCGCTTTAGGACACCGCGCGTTTCGTCGAGATATTCAGCGATCACCATGGCGCCGACGATCGGCACGTCGCCCTCGGCCAGCAGGATAGGCAAGGTGCCGGCCGGGTTCAGCGCCAGAAACTCCTTGCGCCGCGTCCACGGCTTTTCCTCGATCAGCGCCAGCTCCTCGCCATATTCGCCGAAGGCGAGGCGCACGAAGCGGCAGGTGGCGAACATCGGGTGATGGAAAAGCGTCAGCATGATTCCGCGATATTAAGGCGCACTGGCGAATCGCCGTCCGCACCGGTAAGTCTTGGCGGCCCGTCATGCGGCCGTCACGGTGCTGCGACCTATAGGGGGACTTCCGCGCCGTGACAAGCAAGCCCTTTTGCCCGCCGTTTCCTTCCGTCCCTTGAATGCCGAGGTTGCCATATGGATAGCCATACCATTGTCGAAGCCCTGCTGCTCGGCCTGCTGGAGGGGCTGACCGAGTTCATCCCGGTCTCCTCGACCGGCCATATCCTGCTCGCCGGCCATTTCCTCGGCTTCCATTCCACCGGCAAGGCCTTTGAGATCCTGATCCAGCTGGGCGCCATCCTGGCGATCCTCAGCGTCTATTTCCGCCGCCTGTGGCAGATGCTGCTCGACCTGCCGCATGACCGGCTGACGCGGCATTTCGTCCTCGGCATCCTGATTGCCTTCCTGCCGGCCGCCATCATCGGCGCGCTGGCGCATGATTTCATCAAGACGGTGCTGTTCGAATCGCCAAGGCTGATCTGCATCATGCTGATCATCGGCGGCGTCGTGCTCTTGGTCGTCGACCGCATGAAGCTGCAGCCGGTCTACCGTGACGTCGAGCGCTTCCCGACAAGGCTTTACCTGCAGATCGGCCTGTTCCAGTGCCTGTCGCTGATCCCCGGCACGTCGCGCTCCGGTTCGACCATCGTCGGCGCGCTGCTGCTGGGCGTCGACAAGCGCGCGGCGGCGGAATTCTCCTTCTTCCTCGCCATCCCGACCATGGTCGGCGCCTTCGCCTTCGATCTGTTCAAGAACCGCAACGTGCTGAGCAGCGCCGATCTGCCGATCATCGCCATCGGCTTCGTCGCCGCCTTCGTTACCGCGCTGATCGTCGTGCGCTTCCTGCTCGATTACGTCTCGCGCAACGGCTATTCGCTGTTCGGCTGGTGGCGCCTGGTCGTGGGTGGCGTCGGGCTGGTGGCGTTGATGATCTGGGGGTGAGCTTTACTCTCCCCCTTGTGGGGGTCCGAAGGACGGGCGAGACAGGCGGCTCGGCCCGGTCAGTCGATCCGCAAAGCGGATCGGGGTGGGGGCGCCACACCCCCGCCCCGTTTCGCCAAAGACTCGTCGCGTCGCTTGCTCACCGACCCTCCCCACAAGGGGGAGGGTAAAGGCCGCTAACTCCTCCCAAAAAACGCGTTCTCGACATGCACCGGCCAGCGCCAGGGCAGCACCGCCACCATGTCGAAGCGCATCGACAATCTGCCGTAGTCCGGCTGCCGCGACAGCCAGATGTCGGCGGCGCCTTCGATGCGGCGCTCCGATTCGTGGCCGATCGCCTCCATCGCTTCCATCAGCGTGCGCCGCGCCTTGACCTCGACGAACAGCACCAGGTCGCCGCGCCTGGCGATCAGGTCGATCTCGCCGAAGCGGGTGCGATGCCGGCGGGCGAGGATGCGATAACCTTTCAGCATCAGCGCCGCTGCCGCCAGCCACTCGCCGCGATGGCCGCGCCGATAGGCTTTTTGGCGGCTGGCGGCCGGGCGCTCAGCCACCTTCGCCTTCTCCAACCGCATCCCTGAGTTCCAGCAGCCGGCGGTAGAGCGACTGCTTCTGCCCGCCTGTCATCTTCGCCGCTTCCGCCGCCGCCTTGGACGCCGGCATTTCGGCGGCCAGCGACAGCAGCAGCCTGTCGATGTCGGCGGGTTGGTCGGCCTTGATCTCGGCGGGCCCGACGCAGATGACGATCTCGCCCTTCGGCGTGTCAGCCGCCGCATAGTGGTCGGCCAGCGCCTGCAGCGTTCCCGTCCGCATCTCTTCAAAAGTCTTGGTCAGCTCGCGGCCGATGGCGGCCTTGCGCCCACCACCCAGCGCCTCGACCATCGCAACCAGCGTTTCGGCCAGCCGGCGTGGCGACTCGAAGAAGATCAGCGTTGCCGGCACCGCCCTGAACGTTTCCAGCTTTGTCATCCGCTGCCCTGATTTCACCGGCAGAAACCCGGCAAACAGGAAGGCGTCGGACGGCAGGCCCGACGCGGTCAGCGCCGCCAGCGGCGCCGATGGGCCGGGGATCGGCACCACGCGCAGGCCGCGCTCCAGCGCTTCGCCGACCAGCCGGTAGCCTGGGTCGGAGATCAGCGGCGTGCCGGCATCCGAAATCAGCGCCACGCTCTGCCCGGCCTCGAGTGCCGCGATCAGCTTCGGCCCGGCCTCGCCGGCGTTGTGCTCGTGATAAGCGGTGGTGCGCCGCCGGATGCCGTAGCGATCGAGCAACACGCGCGAGACGCGAGTGTCCTCGCAGGCGACGATGTCGGCGGCGGCCAGCGTCTCCAGCGCGCGCAGCGTGATGTCGGAGAGGTTGCCGATCGGCGTCGCCACCAGATACAGCGCCGGCGCCAGCGACCGGACCGCGATCTCGGTCTGCCCGATCACATAGCTGCGCTTCTCGCCGGTCACCGGGGTCTCTCCATTTCGCCCTGTTTGGCACGGCCTGCGCCGGGTTGCAAAACTCCCGAACGTCGAGCCAAACCTGACGCCGATGTAACCCGGCGGCCATGTCTTTGCCACAGTGGGGAACGAAAGCGTGGCTGGCGGATTGAATACCTGAGTCTCTTGAGGAGGAGGACAGGATGGACAGTCTGGAATTGCAGGACGTTTTCGAGCCCTATTATGCCGAGCGCAAGCGCTTCACTGCGCGAAAGGGCAAGCGTAGGCTCGCCGAAAGCGACCCCGGCCTGGCCAGTCGGGCGGCCACCGCCTTGCCGACGAATGTCAGGCTTTCGGACAACAAACCGGACAGCACGACGGAGCACTGACCGTACGATGCCCAATCGTTTCGATATCTTCATCACCCGTCTTGAAACGAAGAGCGCCCGCGAAGGCGCGCCGCCGCATCCGATGAACGACCAGAACAGCGTCCGCCGGGACAAGAGCGACGCCAAGCCGGCCCGGACCGGAGAGGCGCATGCCGAGAAACACCGCGGCAAGCGCCGCTTCAAGCACGACGCTTGACGAAGAGCACGTTTTTCAAAGGCGTTATCGCGCCAAATCCGCCACCACGGCATCGAGCACGATCATGCCGGCTGGCGTGGCGCGTAGCCTGGCATTGCCGATCGGCGCCACCAGCCCCTCATCCTGCAGCACGGTCAGCCGGGCGCTCGACAGGCCGCGCCCGGAAAACGCCTCGTAGCGGGAAAGGTCGATGCCTTCGGCCAACCTCAGCCCCATCAGCAGGAACTCGTCGGCCTCTTCGGAGCGCGTCAGGATCTCGCCGCCGGTGACGCCATGGCCCCTGGCCTCCACCAGATTGGCCCAGGTCTCCGGCATCCGCTCGGCGATCGTCACGGTGCGGTGGCCGTTCTCGATAAAGCGGCCATGCGCGCCCGGTCCGACGCCGACATATTCGCCATAGCGCCAATAGGTCAGATTGTGCCGGCTCTCGGCGCCCGGCCTGGCGTGGTTGGAAATCTCATAGGCCGGCAGGCCATGCGCTGCGGTGATCTCCTGCGTCAGCGCATAGAGATCGGCGGCCCGGTCATTATCGGGGATGATGAATTTCTTCGCCGCATGAAGGGCATGGAACGGCGTGCCTTCCTCGATGGTCAGCTGGTAGAGCGACAGATGGTCGGCGGCATGGCCGATCGCCTGTTCGAGCTCCGCCTGCCAGTCGTCCAGCGTCTGGCCGGGGCGGGCGTAGATCAGGTCGAAGGAAAGTCTTGGGAATATGTCCCGTGCCAGGCCAATTGCATGCAGCGCCTCGTCGACATTGTGCAGCCGGCCGAGGAAGCGCAGATCCTTGTCGTTCAGCGCCTGCACGCCGAGCGACACACGGTTGACGCCGGCGGCGCGGTAGCCGCGAAATCGCTCGGCCTCGACCGAGGACGGATTGGCTTCCAGCGTCACCTCGATGCCGTCGGGCACCGTCCAGTTCTTCGCCACGGCCTCCAGCACCGACGCCACCGTCTGCGGCTGCATCAGCGACGGTGTGCCGCCGCCGAGAAAGATACTGGTCACTTCGCGCGGCCCGGTCCGCTCGCTCATGGTCTTCAGCTCGGTCTCGAAGGCGCGGGCAAAGCGCTCCTGGTCGACCGGCTGGTGACGGACATGGCTGTTGAAGTCGCAATACGGGCATTTGGCCGCGCAGAACGGCCAATGGATGTAGACCCCGAAGCCCGGGCTGCGGTCCAGCGACATTAAGCTGAGCCTAACCTGGCGCGGGCGAATTTCTGGAAGGCGCGGGCGCGGTGCGACAGCGCCGTCGGCTGACCGGGCTTCCAGCCGTGTTTTTCCTCAGCGCTCATCTCGCCGAACGTCTTGTCGAAACCGTCGGGCAAAAACACCGGGTCGTAGCCGAAGCCCAGTTCGCCGCGCCGCGGCCACACCAGCGTTCCCTCAGCTTCGCCGCGATAATATTCAGCCTCGCCATTGGGGAAGGCCAGGCAGATGACGGCGACGAACCGCCCCTTGCGCTGCGCTGGCTTGGCGGCGCCGACCTCCTGCAAGGCCACTTCGGTGCGCTGCATGGCCATCCCGAAGTCGCGGCTGCCATCGGGAGCTTCGGCCCAATTGGCGGTGTAGACGCCGGGGGCGCCGTCGAGCGCGTCGACGCACAGGCCCGAATCGTCCGACAGCGCCGGCAGGCCGGTCGCCTTAGCCGCGGCGAAGGCCTTGATGTAGGCGTTTTCCTCGAAGGTGGTGCCGGTCTCCTCCGGTTCCGGCAGGCCGTAGTCCTTGGCCGACTTCGCCTCGAAGCCGAACGGACCCATCAAATCGGCGAATTCGCGCAGCTTGCCTTCATTGTGGCTGGCAACGACGATCTTCTTTCCATCGAGAGAATGCATCAAAGGCCCCAGATCCTTGGCTCGGCGAATTCGATCGAATTGCCCGAGGGGTCGCGTATGTAGATCGAGCGCCCGCCCTGCGGCCATTCGAATTCGCTTTCGATGGCGATGTTTTTCGCCTCAAGTTGCGCCTTCCACTGTGCGAGTTCATCCGCACTTGCGGCAAAGCAGAGATGGCCCTCGCCGACCGTGCCATGTGGCGGCACTTTCAGCCGCGCATCGGGCGCCGGCGGGATTCTGGTGGCTTCGGCATTGAAGACCAGCAGCACGCCCGGGCCGCAGCGGAAGAAGAGATGGCGGCCGTCGACCTTGCCGAGGAGAGGGAGGCCGAGGACATCGGAGTAGAAGGTCTCGGCAGCCGGCAAATCAGTGACGTAAAGTGCCGATTCCAGAATCGCGGAGGGAGTCACGAGGCACCCCCCTCTGCCCTGCCGGGCATCTCCCCCGCAAGGGGGGAGATTGGCAGTTCCGCTGGCGGCGTCTCAACGTTGATGGTTGGCGAAAACGGTAGCGACCTCTGATCTCCCCCCTTGCGGGGGAGATGGCCGGCAGGCCAGAGGGGGGTGTGAAGGATCGCCGACGTCATCACGTTAAATTCAATCAGGCCACAGCCATCTGCTGCAAGCTCACCAGCCGCTGAATGCCCTTCTTTGCCAGGCCCATCAGCTCCGCGAACTGCCCTTCCGAGAACGGCTCGCCCTCGGCGGTGCCCTGGATCTCGACGATGCCGCCCTTGCCGGTCATGACGAAATTGGCGTCGGTGCCGGCAGATGAATCCTCGATATAGTCGAGGTCGATGACCGGCTGGCCGTCATGGATGCCGCAGGAAATTGCCGCGACATGGTCCTTCAGTACCTTGGCAACACTGGCCATCTGCCGCGCTTCCATCCAGCGCAGGCAATCGTAGAGCGCCACCCAGCCGCCGGTGATCGAGGCCGTGCGGGTGCCGCCATCGGCCTGGATGACGTCGCAGTCGACGGTGATCTGCTGTTCGCCCAGTGCCTGCAGGTCGACAACGGCGCGCAAGGAGCGGCCGATCAGCCGCTGGATTTCCAGCGTGCGGCCGCCTTGCTTGCCGGCCGAGGCTTCACGGCGCATGCGCTCGCCGGTCGAACGCGGCAGCATGCCGTATTCCGCCGTCACCCAGCCCTTGCCGGAATTGCGCATCCAGCCTGGCACCTTTTCCTCCAGGCTTGCCGTACACAACACATGCGTGTCGCCGAATTTCACCAGGCACGAGCCTTCGGCGTGTTTGGAGACGCCGCGCTCGAACGAGATGGCGCGCATTTCGTCGGCTTGGCGTTTAGAAGGGCGCATCGAGGCCTCTTTCTGTTCTTTTACGGTTGCGTCGGCGGCTTGTAGACGCATGCAGCCCATGGCGCAAAGGAAAAGGCCGGGCGATCTGGCACAGACGCCGGGTTGCGCGGGGGCGATGGAAGTCTATATCCTTGAGCCGGAGGTTTTTGGCTCGAATGACCAAGGCAGTCACCGAACCCAGTCTGCTGGCGCCCGCGCTGCAATCGCTCGACATGCGTTCGCGCGACATTTTTAGGCGCATCGTCGAATCCTATCTGAAGGACGGTGAGCCTGTGGGATCGCGCAGCCTGTCGCGCATCCTGCCGTCGTCGCTGTCGCCGGCCACCATCCGCAACGTGATGAGCGACCTCGAGCATCTCGGCCTGATCTATGCCCCGCACATCTCGGCCGGGCGCCTGCCGACCCAGACCGGCCTGCGCTTCTTCGTCGATGCCTTCATGGAGCTTGGCGATCTCTCCGACGAGGAACGCCGGGTCATCGAGGCGCAGGTGCGCGCCTCCGGCTCGGGCGCGACGCTGGAACACATGCTGACCGAGGCCAGCCAGATGCTGTCGGGCATGTCGCGCGGCGCCGGCCTAGTGCTCGCCACCAAGAACGAGGTGGCGCTGAAGCACATCGAGTTCATCCAGCTCGAGCCGACCAAGGCGCTGGCGGTGATGGTGTCGCAGAATGGCGATGTCGAGAACCGCGTCGTCGACCTGCCGGCCGGCATCACCGTCTCGCAGCTGCACGAGGCCTCCAACTTCCTCAACGCCCATATCAGGGGCCGCACGCTCGCCGAGGCGCGCATCGAGATCGCCCGCATCAAGGACGAGACCAGGGCAGCGCTGGACACGCTGTCGCAGGATCTGGTCGAGAAAGGCCTGGCGGTGTGGGCCGGCGCCGATAGCGGCCTGCCGGCGCGCCTTATCGTGCGCGGCCGCGCCAATTTGCTCGAAAACGTCACCGCCCAGGCCGATATCGAATTGCTGCGCCACCTGTTCGAGGATCTGGAGACGCAGGACGGGCTGATCCAGCTGCTCGACCTCGCCGAGGACGGCCCCGGCGTGCGGATCTTCATCGGCTCGGAAAACAAGCTGTTCTCGCTCTCCGGCTCGTCGCTGGTCGTGGCGCCTTACCGCGACAAGGACGCCCGCGTCGTCGGCGCGCTCGGCGTCATCGGCCCGACCAGGCTGAATTATGCCCGCATCGTGCCTATGGTCGACTACACTGCGCAATTGATTACCCGGATGTTAAGATAATTCCGAAGCCGGGATCACCGTAAAGGAGGGCGCAGAATGGCGCTTGAATCGTTCAAGGCCCAGATCAGCATGCTGCTCGAAGAAATGGTCAACCAGCCGGAGGACGAGCACGAAATCCAGGAGCAGCTGCGCGAAAAACTGCGCGAAATGCGCGCCATGGGCTTGCCGCTGCCGGAAGATCTCGTCGCATTGGAAAAGCGTCTCGACGACGATCTCGACGTCGAAGAGGAAAGTTGAGCGGTTCTCTCGTCGAATCTGCGCGCGCGCACGCTTCTCTTTTGCGGCGGCCGCACAATATCTCCCTTGTGCATGGCGCGCCGACCGGCGCGAGTTCGAGGAGAACAGCATGATCCGGATTGCCGGCTTGGCAGGCCTTGCCCTGCTTCTGGCCACCAGCGCCTTCGCCCAGGAGGCCGATCAACCGCTGCTGACCGGCAAAGACGCTTTCGGCGACTGGACGGCCGACAAGCCAGGTGTGCGCCGGCTGATCAAGCCGGATGATCTGCAAAAGCCCAACATCACCGAATCCGCCTCCAACAGCGCCGGCCTTGGCGATCGGCCCGAGGGCGCGAAGCCCGTCCTGCTGCCTGGGTTTTCGGCCGAACTGGTTGCTTCCGGCATTTCCAATCCGCGGGTCGTGCGCGTGGCGCCGAACGGCGACCTGTTCGTCGCCGACAGTGACGCCAACCAGATCCGCGTCTATCGGCTGGCCAAGGGTAGCGCGAAGCCGGCCGAAGAGGGCATTTTTGCCGACAATCTCAACCAGCCCTATGGCATCGCCTTCTACCCGCCTGGCGACAAGCCGCAATGGGTCTACGTCGCCAACAATGACAGCGTGGTCCGCTACGCCTATCGCGACGGCGACCTTAAAGCCTCCGGCGAACCGGAGACGATTGTCTCCGACATCCCTACCGGCGGCCACTGGACCCGCGATATCGCCTTCTCGCCGGACGGGAAGACGCTGTATCTCTCGGTCGGCTCCGGATCTAACGTCGCGGAGGGCATGGGGAAGGCACCGAATAGCGGCGTTGACGCCTGGGCAAAATCACAGCCACTCGGCGCCACCTGGGGTTCCGAGGATGGCCGTGCCGACGTGCTGGCCTTCGGCCCCGACGGCAAGAATGGCCGCATCCTCGCTACCGGCCTGCGCAATTGTTCGGGCATGACCGTGCAGCCGGCGACCGGCGCGGTGTGGTGTGTCGTCAACGAGCGCGACGGTCTCGGCGACGATGTGCCGTTCGAATATGCCACCTCCGTCAAGGACGGCGCCTTCTATGGCTGGCCCTGGTATTATATCGGCGCCAACGAGGACCCGCGTCACGAGGGCGCGCGCCCAGACCTCGCCGGCTCGGTCACCGTGCCCGACGTGCTGATGCAGGCGCATTCGGCGCCGCTCAACATCGCGTTCTATGACGGCGGCAATTTCCCGGCAGAGTACAAGGGTGACGCCTTCGTCGCCCTGCACGGCTCCTGGAACCGTGGTATGAGGACCGGCTACAAGGTGGTGCGGCTGAGATTCAGCGACGGCAAGCCGACCGGCGAGTACCAGGATTTCATCACCGGCTTCGTCCTCTCCGACGACGCCGTCTGGGGCCGGCCGGTCGGCGTCGCGGTGGCCAGGGACGGTGCGCTTATCGTAACCGAGGATGGCAACGGCACCATCTGGCGCATCACCCATGTCGATGGCCCATCCTGAGCCGGCGAACAGCGCAATCCGGCCCTAATGCACGTCCCGATGGATCACCTTGGGATAGGTATGGATCACCTCGGCCGATGAGACGCGGTCATCGAAACCGGTATCCCTGAGATTGAAGAGGCCGACCGAGCCGAAGGACTTCTTCGCCCCTTGCGCGAAGCGGCCGTCGCTGAAATCGTGTTCGTAAAGCGTCACCGTGACGTGGCCGGCATTGAGCTTCGGCACGTAAACACTGCTGATGGTGTCGTTGGCGACGCCAAGCTGGTTGACGTTGAAGCGATAGAGGTCCTGCACCAGGCGCCGGGCCGCATTGCCATTGATCATCCAGTATTCGCGGCGCGAAGCGCGGTTCGGGTCGATGAGTTTGAGCGGCGCCTTGCGGCCAAGCCCGAGCCAGTGCTCGAACACCATCACATTGGCGCCCCAGGGATAGGGATAGTTGGACTTGTCGATGATGCGTGGCGGGCCATCCTCGGCAATCTCGGCGGTATCGACATAGTCCAGCCATTGCAGCTGGAACGACGCTTCCACGTTGAGGTCGGTGTTGCGCGGATCGGCAGCGATGATGCGCCAGTCGGAGACCGGCGGATATTTGGTGTCGAGGTCGATGTAGAATTCGCCTTTGGCGGTGTCGTCGGGGTCTATCTTTTGCGGTCCGTCACGCTCGATCGCCACCAGTCGCACCTTGAACCGGTTGTTGACGACCAGCGGATAGATCATCGGACGAATGGGGTGAGCGCCAGGGTCCCGGCTGTCGGTAAAATATCCAGTCTGCGGAACGACATCGCTATCGCCCTTGTCGAACAGGCTGAAAGCCTGACGCCCCTCGAACCACAGATAACATTCCAGCTCGTGGACGTGACCGCGTGCTTCGGAATAGTTGTTGGGCATCCACTTCATGAGCTGGATGTGAAGTCTTTTGGCTAACATGGGTGCTCCTGCCGTTCGGAGCCATGCGAGATAGCCGACCGCCTTCGGGGCGTAAGTGAACCATCTCTCGCTTTCAGGCGATGATGACCGGCTTTCATGTCCTGGTTGGCGCAATCGAATCCGTTTTGCCGTTGCAGGCTTTCATGGCATCAGAGTCGTTTCACGAGGTGCGACCGTCATGACCCTCACCGGCTTCCTTGCCTATAGTGCTGCGCTGGGCATCGCCGCCGCCATTCCCGGCCCCGGCGTCACCGCGCTTGTGGCGCGGGCGCTCGGATCCGGCTTCCGCTCATCGCTGGCGATGTCGTTCGGCCTGATGCTCGGCGACCTCATTTATCTCACCGCAGTGGTGCTCGGCCTTGCCTTTGTCGCGCAAAGCTTCGGCATGGTGTTTCTCGCCATCAAATGGCTGGGCGTCTCCTATCTCGCCTTCCTCGGCTGGCGTTTCTGGACGGCCGGGATCACGCCCGAGACTGTCGAGGCCAGGAAAGGCAAGGGCGGCCTGGTATCGAGCTTCCTTGCCGGCCTCACCGTCACGCTGGGCAACCCGAAAACGATGATCTTCTACCTCGCCATCACGCCGACCATCGTCGACCTGAAGACCATCACGCTCGCCGACTACGGCATCCTGGTCGCGCTCACCGTTATCGTGCTCTTTGTGGTGCTGGTGCCCTATCTTGCGCTGGCCGCCAAGGCGCGCTGGTTCCTGAAATCGCCACGCGCGCTGAAGGCGCTGAACCGCACCGCCGCCGGCTTCATGGTGGGCGCGGCCGCTGCCATTGCCGCACGTCAGTAGATCGGTTCAGGCCCATCCATTCCGCCGATCGGTCCATCCTGAAAATGCGGCTTGAGGAGACAAGCGTTTTCAGCAAGCGGCCCACTCGATATTTTCGGCCGGCAGCCTATCTTGCGCGGACGAAAGCCTTATTCTGTCCGCCGACGCCAATTGCCTGATCTGATTTGGGAGCGAAACCAATGAACAAGCCTTCCGCGCGCGTGCCCGGCCGCGGCCGTGTCTACAACTCGATCACCGAGACGATCGGCGACACGCCGCTGGTGCGGCTCGACAAGTTCGCCAAGGAGAAGGGCGTCGTTGCCAACCTTCTTGCCAAGCTCGAATTCTTCAATCCGATCGCCTCGGTCAAGGACCGCATCGGCGTTTCCATGATCGAGGCGCTGGAAGCGTCGGGCCGGATCAAACCCGGCAAGACGACGCTGATCGAGCCGACCTCGGGGAATACCGGCATCGCGCTCGCCTTCGCCGCCGCCGCCAAGGGCTACAAGCTGATCCTGACCATGCCCGAAACCATGTCGGTGGAGCGCCGCAAGATGCTGGCGCTGCTCGGCGCCGAACTGGTGCTGACGGAAGGGCCGAAAGGCATGAAGGGCGCCATCGCCAAGGCTGACGAACTGGCCGCCACCCTGCCTGACGCCGTCATCCCGCAGCAGTTCGAAAACCCGGCCAATCCGGAGATCCACCGCCGCACCACCGCCGAGGAGATCTGGAACGACACCGATGGCGGGGTCGACATCTTCGTCGCCGGCATCGGTACCGGCGGCACGATCACCGGCGTCGGCCAGGTGCTGAAGCAACGCAAGCCCTCGGTGCATGTCGTCGCCGTCGAGCCGGAGGCCTCGCCGGTGCTGTCGGGCGGCCAGCCCGGCCCGCACAAGATCCAGGGCATCGGCGCCGGCTTTGCGCCCAAGATCCTCGACACCTCGATCTATGACGAGATCGTCAAGGTCTCCAACGAGGATTCGGTCGCCAACGCCCGCCTCGTCGCCCGCCTTGAAGGCGTGCCGGTCGGCATCTCTTCGGGCGCTGCCCTGCAGGCCGCCATCGCCGTCGGGTCGCGGCCGGAGAACAAGGGCAAGAACCTAGTGGTGATCATCCCGTCCTTCGCCGAGCGCTATCTGTCGACGATCCTGTTCGACGGGCTGGGGGCTTAACGTCTTAACTGGATAGGCGGCGATCCTTCGCACCCCCCTCTGCCCTGCCGGGCATCGGGGGGTGCTGTCCCTCCGACATCGGAAGTCTCATGGCTGGACCGCAGAAAACCCGGCTGTGGCGTCCGCCATCGGCTTGAGCGGGAGGCGGCTTCAGGGTCAAATCGCCCCGGCCTGCTTCGCGCGGGCAGGGGGAGAATCACATGTACAAGCTTTACACGCGCCCAGGCAGTGGCGGTTTCGTCGTCGAGGCCGCATTGGCGCTGGCAAACGCGCAATTCGACCAGATCGATGTGCCCAAGAAGGATCCGCCGGACCCGGCTTTCCTCGACATCAGCCCGTTGAACCAGGTTCCGGTGCTGACCTTGCCCAACGGTCAATCGATAACCGAATCGGCGGCGATTTGCATCCTGCTTGCCGAGCGCCATCCGGAGGCGGGTCTGGCGCCGGCCGCCGGATCGCCGGATCGCGCCGGTTTCCTGTGCTGGATGGCGTTCATGTCATCGGTGCTCTACCCCGCCATCCTGCGCCTCTACTATGCCCATCGCTACACCACCGATGCCGACGGCAAGAAAGCCGTCAAGCAGGCAGCCATTGCCGAGATGGACCGCGGCTTCGCCATTGTCGATGCAGCCCTCGAGGGGCGCGGCTGGCTGGTCGGCGACGCGATGTCGCTGGCCGACATCTACCTCGTCATGCTGGTGGCCTGGCACCCCGATATGGACAAGGCGCGGGCCGACTGGCCGAACATCGAACGCTTATGGTCGGCGCTGCGCGCGCATCCGCTGATAAAACGGCTCAACACCGCGCATGAGATGTGGCCGGCCTGAACGGACGCTTCAATTTCGCAGGATCGCCCGTTTCGCCTGCAGGAAGCGGCGCACGGCGGGGTCGCGTTCAAGGCCGATCGCCCGGTCATAGGCTTCGACCGCTTGCGCCGCATTGCCGAGCCTGGCCAGCAGGCCGGCGCGGGCGGCCCAGTAGGGCTGGTAGTCGTTGAGCCGCTTGTCGTCGCCCAGCACGTAGAGCGCCGCCAGTCCTGCCGCCGCCCCTTCGCCCTCGGCAATCGCCACGGCGCGGTTGATCGAAATCACCGGCGAGCCTGATATCGCCGACAGCGCATCGTAGAAGTTACGGATCGCCGCCCAATCGGTTTGGCCGGTCCGTCGCCGCGTCGCATGCACCGATTGTACCGCCGCTTCGAGCTGGTAGCGGCCGATGACGCCCATGGTGGCGGCGTGGCCCAGCAGCGCCTCGGCTTCGTCGATCAGCGCGTGATCCCAAAGACGGCAATCCTGTTCGGCGAGCGGCACATAATCTCCAGCCGCATCGCGCCGCGCCGGGCGGCGCGCCTCGGCAAACAGCATCAGCACCAGCAGGCCGAGCGCTTCCGGTTCGTCCGGCATCAGCGATGCCACCAGCCGCCCGAGCCAGATGCCTTCGGTCGCCAGATTGCGCGCACTCGTCTCGGTCCCTGCCGGGTCGGTCCAGCCTTCGGCGAAAGCCGCGTAGATCGCTTCCAGCACCGTTCCCAGCCGCTCGCCGAGTTCGGCGCGATCCGGCACGCGGAACGGAATGCCGATCTCGCGGATGCGGCTCTTGGCGCGCACCAGACGCTGGCCCATCGTCGCCGGCGAAACCAGGAAGGCCGAGGCGATCGTCGCCGCGTCGAAACCCAGAATGGTCTGCAGGATCAGCGGCGCCCGCACGCTGGCTTCGATCGCCGGATGCGCACAGGCAAACATCAACCTGAGACGTTCGTCGGGAAGGTCTTCGTCTTCCATGCTCGCCTCCATCTCCTCGGCCATCAGCTTGAGATGGTCGCGGCTCGCCTCGCTGGTCAGCCGACGGCGCACCGCGTCGACGCGCCGCCGGCGCGCCACGGCCAGCAGCCATGCTTCCGGCTTGTCGGGCACGCCGGTCTGTGGCCAGCGCTCCAGCGCCGCGGCGAAGGCCTCGGCCAGCGCGTCCTCGGCGCCGGCCACGTCGCGGGTGCGCGCCGCTAGCCAGGCGACCAGCTTGCCGTAACTCTGCCGGGCGGCCGCTTCGGCCGCCGCCCGCGCGATCTCCGGGCGATTGTCCATCACGGTGTCATTTCTTGGGCATGTAGTCGGCCATTTCCCAGATCGGCCGCAACTCGACCGTGCCGGCGCTCGCCGCCGGACAGCGCGCCGCCCAGTCGATGGCGGTATCGATATCGGCCGCCTCGATCATGTAGAAGCCGGCAAGCTGCTCCTTGGTGTCGGCATAGGGGCCGTCGATCACGTTGGTCTTGCCGTCTGTGATCCGCACCGAGGTGGTCGCCTGGGTCGGGCGCAACCGTTCGCCGGCGAGCCATGCGCCGGATTTCTTCAACGCTTCGGTATAGGCGGCATATGCTGCGCTCATCTGCTGAGCCTTCTCGATTGGCGTGTTCGCCTGCGCGGCTTCGTCGCTGTTGATCAAAAGCATGTATCGCATGGGTCTTCTCCCGTGGTTTCGAAGGCCGCGTCCTAGCGGGGCCAGACGTATGTCGCGCGGCGGCGGCCGATTTCGACGGGCTTCAGAAAAAACTTTCGCCTCCGCCAGGAGATTTCGCAAGGACCAGATGTTCCTCCGTCTGCTGGCGGATGACCGGCAGCGGACTGGCCGTGGCTCCGCACAGCACTATCCTCCGTCGTTGGCGGGCACGTCACACGAGGCATGGGAGAAGAGAATGGAACTCGTGACCCACAAGAAATTCAAGAACGGCCGGTTGATGCCATGGGGCAAAGGCACGGTCGTCAGCGGTGCGAAAGGCACCGTCTATCTCTGCGGCAACACCGCGACATCGGCTGACTACGATCCGGCCGGCAAGAAGGGTGGCGGCTTCGCCGGCGATGCCGCGGCGCAGTGGCGGGAAGTTCTCGGCAACATCAAATCGGATCTGGAAGAACTTGGCAGCGGGCTCGACCATCTCATCAGGCTGACCTTTTTCGTCAAAGGGCCATTTCCCGACGGCGGCGTCCTCAGCTCGCCTAATTTTCGTCTCGACGTGCTGGACGCGTTTTTCGCCGAGCATTGTCCGAAGCATTGTAGCGACAACAATCCGCCGCCTTCGGAGGTAATCGGCGTCGCAGCGATTGCCCAGGCAGACATCGTCATCGAGATCGTCGCCGTCGCGGCGCTGCCGGACTGAGGCGCGAACGAACAGGCCGGCCTTGCGCGAGGTCGCCGTTGCGATCGAAGCGCGCCGGCACGAGCTGCGCCGCCGCGCCGGTGCGGGCGTTGCACAAGGCCTCGGCTCTGGCCAGTGAGCGCCCGGCGACGAGCAGGATCAGGCGTGGCTCGCTCTCCAGCAATTGCACGATGCGGCCGCCGAAAATGCCATAGCCGCCAACGACCAGAAGCCTCATCGCGCCGCTCTTTTTGCGTATGTCGTTCCCGGAACCGAGGTCACTTTTGGGTGACATGTGATTAGCCGATCACGTGCGCACGTATCGCGGCGGACAGGATCTCGCAACTGTCCTTGCGGCCGAACATGGCGTAGCGGTTTTTGGCGATGCGTTCGTAGAGCCAGTCACGCAAGGGGCGCGGGATGAGCAGCAGGGCCTTCGCCGCCCGCCACGGCCAGCCGAGTTCGGCCATCACCGCGATGAAACTGTCCAGCCGGATGAAGGGAGCGCCGCCGACAAGGACCAGATTGGTCTCGTAGCTGTCGGTGCGCAGCCCGTATCTCTGGAACAGCGCCTCGCCGAAGGGCGACTGCGCCGTGGCGAAGCGGAAGCGGTTTTTGCGGTCGAGCCCGACCACCGTGCGTACGAAGCCCGAGCACAGCACGCAGACGCCGTCGAAAACGATCAATGGCTGGCTGGCATCGAAGGGTTCAGGAGAAGGAGTCACGGGACGTCCGGCAGCTTGTGTCTTCAGACACTAAGCCCGCCGGCAGCGGGATCAAAGTCGCGGCGTTGTCGCACGGCTTCTCGCGGCCAGCGCGGGGCGCTCGGCGCGATAGGTGGTTGCGCGGGGATCGGCCTCCGGTCTGCAGATCCGGCTGTCGTGACGCGTTTCGAATGTCATGATCAATGCGCGCCGAGCGAGCTGCCGCGACGGGCGCAGGCCGGACCCGGGCCGCGCATGTAGTAGCGCTCCGGTCGATAGGTCGGCGCGATGAACTCGCGGATGGCGGCGGCATAGCCGGCGATGTGGCCCCAGAATTTCATTTTACTCAAGTCCCTGTCCCGATTTTCGGATGTCCCGTCCGATTGCGGGGATCATAGCGTCGAGGCGTGAATAGTCGGTGAACACGATGTTAATCTTTGGTCGAAAACCCCATGCTTCGTGGCCGGAATGCGGCTGTTTGGGGGTCTTTCGGTGTGGTTCGTCGCCATTTCCGGCATTGTGACTTTTGCATCACATATGTTTCGTCTGGATGTCGCTTGAGCGCGGTTCTGTTTCAGATTTGGCGAGCCTCTCGAAATTTCCATGCTCGCTGCCGAAATGCCCCTGGTTGCGCGCCCGGAACCGGAACGGGCCTTGCCCGTTCTCGCTTGAACCGCATCGCGCAGGAGTTCGCCATGGCACCTCGCCCCGCCTGGAAGGGCTATCTGAAACTGTCGCTGGTCACCTGCGCTGTCGAACTGACCAACGTCGTCACCCACGCCGAAAAAGTTTCGTTCCGGGTGCTCAACCGCAAGACCGGCAACACGGTCAAGCGCATCTATGTCGATTCTGAAACCGGCAAGCCGCTGGGCGATGGCGACGAGATCAGGGGCTATGAGGTGAGCCCCGGTGAGTTCGTCCATATCGAGGACGAAGAGATCGAAGCGGTGCAGATCGAGTCCTCGCACACGATGGCGCTGGACGGCTTCGTCGACAAAGCCTCGATAGAGCAGATCTATCTCGACACGCCCTATTATGTCACGCCCGCCGACAAGGTGTCGGAGGAAGCCTTTGCCGTCATCCGCGATGCCATGGCGGACAAGAAGATGGCCGGGCTGGCGCGCGTCGTGCTCTATAGCCGCGAGCGGCCCGTGGTGATCGAGCCGCGCGGCAAAGGCATGGTGCTGACCACCTTGCGGTACGGCAACACGGTGCGGGAGCCGGAGAGCATCTTCGGCGACATCAAGGCGGTGAAGACCGACCAGGAGATGACCGATATGGCCGAACGCATCATCGACAAGAAGAAGGGGAAGTTCGATCCGTCGACATTCGAGGACAAGTATGAGGACGCGCTGCTCGAACTGATCCGCGCCAAGAAGGCCGGCAAGAAGGCTCCGAAAGCGCAGGCCGCGCCCAAGCCGTCCAATGTCGTCAATCTGTTCGACGCGCTGAAGAAGAGCCTGTCCGATGGCGGCCAGGCGGAAGGCCCGGCGAAGAAGGCCAAGCCGGCGGCAAAAAGCGGCAAGGCGAAAGCTTCTGCGCCCAAGCGCAAGTCGGCTTGAGGGTCGGCGCCGTGGCCAGCCTCGAACAATATCAGTCCAAGCGCGATTTCAAGAAGACGGCCGAGCCGGCGGGCAAGGTCGCGCGCGGCAAGCAGCCCGGCGGCATCTTCGTCGTCCAGAAGCACGACGCGACCAGGCTGCACTATGATTTCCGCCTCGAGCATGAGGGCGTGTTGTGGAGCTGGGCGGTGACGCGGGGCCCGAGCCTCGACCCGCACGAAAAGCGGCTGGCCGTGCATGTCGAGGACCACCCGATCGACTATGCCGGCTTCGAGGGCACCATTCCCAAGGGCGAGTATGGCGGCGGCACCGTCATCGTCTGGGACGAAGGCACATGGACGCCCGAGATCGACCCGGCCAAGGCGATGAAGAAGGGCCATATCGACTTCGAACTCAACGGCCAGAAGCTGAATGGGCGGTGGCATCTGGTCAGATTAAGACCCCGCCCGGGCGAAAAGCGCGACAACTGGCTGCTGATCAAATCCGACGATGCCGCCGCCCGCCCCGGCGAGGATATCCTGAAGGACGCACCGAGATCGGTGAAGTCCGGCCTGACCATCGAAGAGGTCGCGGAAGGCAAGACCGCCGACGGCAAGAAGCCGAAGGTCTGGCACTCCAACAAGCCCGCGGCATCCAGCAAGGCGAAAGCCGGCAAGCGCCTCGACTTCGTCGAGCCGCAGCTGGCGACGCTGGAGCGCGAGGCGCCGCCCGGCGAGGACTGGCTGCATGAGGTGAAGTTCGACGGGTACCGCATGCAGGCGCAGATCGCCGGCACGGAGGTGCGGCTGCTGACCCGCACCGGCCTCGACTGGACGGGGAAATTCGGCCCCGAGATCGTCGCGGAACTCGCCCAGCTGAAATGCAGCGACGCCATCATCGATGGCGAGATCGTCGTGCTCGCCGACAGCGGCGTTTCGTCCTTCTCGCTGCTGCAGCAGGATCTCTCCGCCAATCGAACCGACCGCTTCACCTACTATGTGTTCGACCTGATGCGGCTTGACGGCAAGGATTTGCGCCGCGAGCCGCTGGTCGAGCGCAAGCAGGCGCTGCAGGAGCTGCTCGGCGAGACGGCCGAAAATGCCGCTGTTCGCTTCAGCGACCATTTCGCGGAACCGGGCAAGATCATGCTGCAGCACGCCTGCCGCATGGGCCTCGAAGGCATCGTCTCCAAGCGCGCCGATGCGCCCTACCGCAGCGGCCGCGGCCCAGGCTGGGTGAAATCGAAATGCACGGCCCGCCAGGAATTCGTCATCGGCGGGTATCTGCCCTCGGACAAGACCGGCCGCGGCCTGCGTTCGCTGCTGGTCGGTTACCACGAGGGCGGCAAGCTCCACTACGCCGGCCACGTCGGCACGGGCTTCACAGCCAGGAGCGCCACCGATTTGAAGAAAAAACTCGATGCGCTGAAGGCAGACGCCTCGCCCTTTGCCGCCGCCGTGCCGAAGGGCAAGGGCCTGGTCTGGGTCAGGCCCGAACTTGTCGGCGAAGTGGAGTTCCGCAGCTGGACCTCGGACCGTATAATACGCCACGCGTCGTTCCAGGGACTGCGCGAGGACAAGCCGGCGGAGGAAGTCGTGCAGGAAAAGCCATCGAAGGCGGCGAACAAGGCAAGGCCCGCGGCAAGCGGCGCCGGCAAGGCCGCCGGGGCTAAGGCGCCCGCGACGATCACGACCAGCGTAAAACTATCCCATCCCGACAAGCTGCTGTGGCCCGAGGAAAAAATATCCAAGCAGGCTTTGCTTGAGCACTACGCGCTGGTCTGGCCGCGCATGGAGCAGTTCGTCGTCAATCGGCCGCTCAGCCTGGTCCGGGCGCCGGATGGCATCGGCGGCCCGCGCTTCTTCCAGAAACATGCTTCGGCCGGCATGAGCGACAAGATCGCCCGGATGAAGGACCCGACCGATGGCGAGGAAATCCTGTTCATCCGCGATTTCGACGGCCTTGCCGCTCTGGTCCAGTATGGCGTGGTCGAGGTCCACATCTGGGGCTGCAAGATCGAGGAGCTGGAAAAGCCGGATCAGATCATCTTCGATCTCGATCCCGATGAAGGCGTCGACGTCAAGGCGGTGCGCGAGGCCGCACTCGACATCAGAGGCAAGCTTGACGATCTGTCGCTGCCGAACTTCGTCAAGCCGTCAGGCGGCAAAGGCTACCACGTGCTGGTGCCGCTGAAACCCTCGGCGGATTGGGAGGAAGTCAAAACCTTCTCCCATGATTTCGCCAAGGCGCTGGAGCAGGCCGCGCCCCACCGCTACACGGCGACGCTGTCGAAAAAGGCGCGCACCGGAAAAATCTTCGTCGACTATCTGCGCAACGGCCGGGGTTCGACCACCGTCGCGCCCTACTCTTCCCGCGCCAAGAAGGGCGCGACGGTGTCGATCCCGGTGACGTGGGCGGAGGTTGAAAAGGGGCTGGCGCCGAATTCCTTCCCGATCGGCGACAAGACGACGCTGAAGGAACTAGCGGAGGCCGATCCGTGGGTGGACTTTTTCAAGCAGGGGAAGGTGCTGAAGCGGGGGTGAGCGTCGCGCGCCTCACCTGCTACGCAAGCGTTCCGTCACACCCCCCTCTGTCCGGCAGGCCAGAGGGGGGTGCTGTCCCGCCAGCGTCGCCCAATTAGCGCTGCCGAACCTCTACGCCAAAAACACCCGTTCGAACGCCTGCTTCCCCGGCGGTGAAAACACCACCGCGCGGCTGTCCTTCTCCCGCCTTGCCCATTTCTCCGACAGGATCTTGTCCAGAATAGCCGCGCCGAGCGTTCCCGCGAGGTGCGAGCGGCGCACGCTCCAGTCGAGACAGGCGCGGCAGACCGGCCGGCGCGGCTTGACGCCGACATCGATACCGAGGGCCGAAAAATATGACGCCGCCGACGGCCCGAGCCTGATCTCCCCCGGCCGGATCTGCCCCGGCCTGATCTCCCCGAGCCTGATCTCCTTGTCGTCGCGCAACAGGATGCCGCGCGCGAGGAGCCGGTCGAGCATCGCCACCGCATGTTCGCCGGCGAGGTGGTCGTAGCAGACGCGGGCGACGCGCATCGCGCCGTCGCGCGGGCCGGGCCGCACGCGCTTGGGGCCGACCGCTTCGGCCACCCCGGTGATCGCCTCGATCATGCCTGCCACCTGCGGCCCTGCGAGGCCGTAATAGCGATGCCGGCCCTGGCTGGCCAAGGTCAGCAGCCCACCCTCCATCAGTTTCGACAGATGCGAGGACGCCGTCGGCAGCGAGACGCCGGCCTCCAGCGCCAGTTCGCTGGTCGTCAAAGCCGTGCCGCCCATCAGCGCATTCAGCATGTTTGCCCGCGCCGGATCGCCGACCAGGCTGGCAATGCGGGCAATGTCGGGTCCTTCACGCATAGTTAGGTCTCCATCGAAGCATTCTCGTCAGATAAGCATTATTGTCGGGCGGGATCAAGGAGAACGCCGATGCCAACCGCTTCCGCCCCATTCGCCGACCGCCGGCCGTTCCCGTTCGTCACCTGGCTGCAACGGCGGCTGCTCGCCCGCTGGTACGACCGCCACCTGCAGCGGCTCGATCTCGCGGAGATCGACGACCATCTGCTGCGCGATCTCGGCCTGACCCGTGAGGATGTGCGCCGCGAATGCGCAAAATCCTTCTGGCAGGCCTGACCGCCAGCGCTTTTGCTTAGCAGACACTGCGGCATAACGTTTCGACGCCGCTCGAACTATCCACGCGAAACCCAAGGAGATCACGATGACCATCACCTGCTTCATCCGCTATGAGATCGACCCGTTCGGCAAGCCGGCCTTCGAGCAATATGCCAAGGCCTGGGGCCAGGCGATCCCGCGCTGCGGCGCCGATCTGATCGGCTACTACGCCCCGCACGAGGGCTCGGCCACCACCGCCTACGCCGCCTACAACATCGACAGCCTCGCTGCCTACGAAGCCTATCGCGCCCGGCTTGCCACGGATCCCGCGGGCAAGGCCAATTACGAATTCGCCCGCCGCGAAAAGTTCATCTTGAAAGAAGACCGCATCTTCCTGAAGCTGGTGTCGGGGCCGCATGGACCGCGGCACCTGTTCCAGACCGCGGTCAAGGAGGAGATATGATCGCTGTCATCTTCGAGGTGCAACCGGCTGAGGGAAAGCGCGATGCCTATCTCGGCATCGCCGCGGAACTCAGGCCGCTGCTCGACGGCATAGACGGTTTCATCTCGATCGAGCGCTTCCAGAGCTTGGCCGACCCGAACCGCGTGCTGTCGCTGTCCTTCTGGCGCGACGAGGAAGCGGTCGAGGCATGGCGCAACACGGAAGAGCACCGGCAGGCGCAAAAGGCCGGCCGTGGCGGAATCTTTGCCGGCTACCGGCTGCGCATTGCGCATGTGGTGCGGGACTATGGGCTGACGGAGAGGGATGAAGCGCCGGCGGACAGCAGGGCGGTGAACGGGTGACTAGGTATCGGCGTCGCGCCAGGCCCCCTCATCCGGCCGCTTCGCGGCCACCTTCTCGCCGCTGGGGAGAAGAGACTGGCGCAGGCGTCGAAAATCTCCTCTCCCCTCGGGGAGAGGTCAGCCGAGCGAAGCGGAGGCTGGGTGAGGGGGCGCTTGGCGCTCACGCATTCCCGATCAGCACCCCGGCCGCAAACACCAGCGCCCCGCCCAGCACCACCTGAAACGCTGCGCGCAGGAACGGCGTCTGCATGTAGCGGTTCTGCACGAAGGCGATCGCCCACAATTCGAAGAACACCACGACGGCCGCCACCGCCGTCGCCGTCCAGAAATGCGGGATGATGTAAGGCAGCGCGTGGCCGAGGCCACCCAGCGTCGTCATGATGCCGACGGTCAGTCCGCGCTTGATCGGCGAGCCACGCCCCGACAGCTTGCCGTCGTCGGAAGCGACTTCGGTAAAGCCCATCGAAATGCCGGCGCCGATCGAGGCGGCGAGGCCGACCAGCAGCGTCTGCCAGGTGTCGTGCGTGGCAAACGCCGCGGCAAAGATCGGCGCCAATGTCGAAACCGAGCCGTCCATCAGCCCGGCCAGTCCCGGCTGCACATAGGTCAGGATGAACTGGCGTTGCTCGGCGCTGGCTTCCTCGTCCTTCACCTCGCCAGGCACAAGTTTCTGCTCCAGCCGATGCGCCGAATTCTCATGGCTTTGCTCGGCCGCGGCCAGGTCGCCGAGCAGTTTCCGCGTCGAAGCATCGCCGGTGCGCTTGGCCGCTTCGACATAGAAGCGATAGGCCTGCCGCTCCATCTCTTCGGCTTGGCGCCGCACATGCTCGATGCCGAGCGGCCGCACCAGCCAGTCGGGTTTGCGCTCGTAATAGCCTTTCACGTGCTCGCGGCGCAGCAGCGGAATGCGCTCGCCGAAACGCTTGCGGTAAAGCTCGATCAGGGAATCGCGATGGCCGTCCTCCTCCTCCGCCATCGCCTCGAACACTTTCGCCGATTGCGGAAAACTGTCCGCCAGCCCGTCGGCATAGGCGCGGTAGATGCGCCCGTCATCCTCTTCGGACGAAATTGCCAGCGCCAGGATCTCCTGTTCCGACAGCGTTTCGAAAGGACGGCGGCCGAAACCGAAGACACGGGAAAGCATGAGAAATCCACCCAGTTTAGAACAATTCTAAACTAGGCGCTGCAGTCTCCGCGGTCAATCGCCAGTCAAGAAATGTTGAAGCGCCGAATTGCAGCGCACCCTTCATTATCGGCAAATGTTCACCTATATTGTCGCGACACGCAAGCGAAAGGCATGAGCAAGATGACGGCAAAGCCGCACGACCACTTCGATCCGAAACCCGTCCTCGATCTTATCGCCAGCATCGAGGCCGATTTGCAGCGGCTGAAAGGCCTGGTCGAACAGCAGGTCGAAAAATTCGACCCCGCCAATCCGCACAACAAGGCGCCCGACGGCAAGCTGACCGAGGAGGGCGTCGAGTGCTGCTACCGCCTGTTCGACGAAGGCAAGTCGCGCTATTCGGTCGCCCAGCAGATGAAGATCTCGTTTGCCGCCGCCACGCACCGGTTCAATTCCTGGCGCAAGGCGGGCGGGCCGAAGCGGCAGAGGGCGTTGCTGGGATAATTGGCGAAAGCCGAAGCGACATCTGATCTCCCCCCTTGAGGGGGAGATGCCTGGCAAGGCAGAGGGGGTCGGTCCGACCGGGCTCGACGTCCTGCGCGGCAGATGGAGGGCTAGCGCTTCACGCGAGGCGACCCCCTCTGTCGCCTTCGGCGACATCTCCCCCTCGAGGGGGGAGATTAGCAGCTTCGCCCGCCCTACGGCGTCAGTTCAATTTCCTCCGTCTCGCCGCCATTGCAGGTGTAGCAGCAATCCTCGCATTTTTCCTTGTTGTTGGGGCCGACGCCCCAATAGGTTCCCTCGTCGCCGTCGACCCAGGCGCCGTAGCAGATGGACTCGCCCTCGTCGCACGAGACCGGGATCTGCTTGGTTTCGCCATCGTCGAGATAGAAGTCCTTGTCGTTGCCCGGCCAGACATAGTCGCGGTCCTGGCTGTAGAGCTCGAGGCGCATGGCATTGGGATGGCTGTTCTTGACGGCGAAGGTGATGTCGGCGGCATGAGCGGCCGGCGCAAACAGCGCGGCAAGCGAGAGCGCAACGACGATGCGGCGCAGACAAGTGAAGGACATGGTGTTTACCCCGAGGCAAATCGGCCCCCCGGCCGAGGGAATCAGCATCGCATGATGGCGGCTGACATTGAAGGGGAGCGGCTGACTGATTTTGGGGGGATTGGGAAAGGGCGGAGCTGCTGATCTCCCCCCTCGTGGGGGAGATGCCTGGCAAGGCAGAGGGGGGCGCTGTCCCGCCGACCTCTCATTCCTGCAGCCGCGTCATTTCAATTTTATGCTTGCTGATCCATACGCTGGCGATCCTTCGCGCCCCCCTCTGTCCTGCCGGACATCTCCCCCACGAGGGGGGAGATCAGCAGCTTCGGCGCCCCGCCCCTCACTCAACCAGATCGATCGTCTCGGTCGTCTTCTCCACGCAGATGAAGCAGCACGTATCGCACGGCTGGTCATTATCCGGCCCGACCCCGGCGGAGATCGCATCATTGCCGTTCACCCAGGCGCCGTAGCAGATGTTCTCGCCCGGATTGCACGAGATCGGCACCGATTTCTGCGAGCTCGGCTCGATCAGAAACACCTGACCACCGCCCGGCCACGACATCTTGCGGTCACGGCTGAACAGCTCCACCGCCACCGCCTGGCTGCGCAGGTTCTTGACGAAGAACGCCATGTCGGCGGCATGCGCCGGGGTGGCGATGAGGAGGACGGCAAGGGTGAGGCGGAGCATGGCGGCGGTCCCGAATCGGAGATGCGAGGGTCGCACGCCGCGAGGGCCGGGCCTAGAGCCACGGCTAGGCAAGTCCCCCTCACCCGGATTGCCAGCCGAATTGCGAAAGGCAATTCGGGGCAATCCGACCTCTCCCCGAGGGGAGAGGAGCTCGCTCGGCGCTGGTGCTCGCCTCTTCTCCCCAGCGGGGAGAAGGTGGCCGCGAAGCGGCCGGATGAGGGGGCGGCCTCGTGATACCCTACGCCCCCTACTGCCCCACCTTCACATGCGGCGCCAGCCGTCGGATCGCGTCAATCACCTCGGGGACTTCAGCAAGGTCCAGATCCAGCCGACAAACGCCAGCACCAGGAACGGATAGCCGACGGCGGGCAGCGGCGCCGAGGTGGGCAGCAAGGGCGCGCCCCACCATGCCCACCGTCACGACAAACAGGATGGCGCGCCGGCGAGCCGCATCCAGAGCGCAAAGGTATTCGCCGCGGCGATCAGAACGAGTGCCGCCGCCCACAGCGAAATGCCGCCGACATAGGAGGGCACGCTGGCCTCCAGCCCCGCCGCATTGCCGGCCAAAAGCAGGTTTCGCCGGCGAGGAAGGTGAGGAAGCCCGCGGCTACGCAGTCATTGCCCAGCCGCTGGTATTTCATCGTCAACAGTGCGGTGGCCACCACGAGTGCTGCCCCATCGATCGCCCAGAGCGTTTCGCGCAGCGGAGCGCTGGCGACGAAGGTGCCGGCCAGGCCGAAGGCGCCACCTATTGCGAGGCCGAGTGCAGCGACGGTGTCGGAAGTGGTGCGCATTCTCCCCCCAAGTGTCACAAAGATGGTTCTGCTACCAGATGGTTAACCCGGAACTGGTGACACTGAAACACGTTGTGATTCGCTTTTGGAATCCAATTGAGCCACGGTGTTCTTGGTTTGTTCTCTGTGACTCGAAAGGCACGCACAAGGAGAATGTGAATGAATCATGTCAGGGACATATGCGAATCATCATCTACAGTTCACTCTGAGTAAAAACTAAGGCAGCGAAGGGAGAAAATTATGAGGGTCAAGATAGAGAAGATCCGCTCGGGTAGTCACCCAAGCGAAGTTCTGGTTTCTGTCCACACCGTTAATGGCGACGAGCATCTGGTCGTGCATGAACGATCTGTAGCAGATGGGATGCTAGAAATAGGCTACCCCATCAATTCTCGCGGCTCAGAACATTTGGTGGAGTTACCCCGTGAGACTGTGAACGGAGCTTGGAGAGTTTGGGTTCCGTCTAATTCGGTGTTATAGCTCCCGCTAAATAGTTGGGGGCGGGAATGATTCTAACAGACAGAGAGATCCAAATCGCCATAGACAGTGGCGCAATAGTTGTTGATCCCGCCCCTTCTGACGTTGCTTATAGCTCTACAAGCCTCGATCTAACCCTCGATAAAACTCTGACGGGCTTTAAACAAATAACGGCTGGCTTGAATCTCTGCATCGATCCTTCGATAAAAGGGTTTGACCACGAAAAAGTCCTGTCTGATACGACCGAACAATTCGAAATTCACCCCGACAGGGGGTTCGAATTTGAACCCGGCAAGCTAATTCTCGCATGGACCCGAGAATTTGTTGAGCTGAAGCCTCATTCAAGAATCGCTGCCCGGGTTGAGGGCAAGAGTTCGATGGCCCGACTTGGGATCGGCGTGCACCTGACAGCACCAACTATACATGCTGGATTCTCGGGGCAAATCCGTTTGGAAATGGTCAACCACAACACCATTCCAGTTAAACTCAAGGCGGGCATGCGCATTTGCCAGCTAATTTTCGAGCAAACCGTTGGAACTCCAGTGCGTGGCTACAAGGGTAGGTTTGCCGGACAGACGGCCACCGAACGGAAGGGCTGAAAGGCCGTCCTCGCTTAATTAGCTGGCGCTCCTCACGCCCAACCGGCGGAGAGCGATCGCGCCTGTGTGAATCGCGCCCGCGAATCTGCCCGAGAGGAAACCTAGCCTTTTAAGGCGCCGCGATCTCCGCGGTTGGCATTTCCTCTCCCTCACAAGGTGGGGAGAGGTGGCCCGGCGAAGCCGAGACGGAGTGGGGGAGGACCCGCAAGCGCCACGAGTCGTCGGCAGATCAATCTATCTACATGCGCTTCGCAAGGTCTCCAACCATTGCCTTTCTAAACGGCTTGGTTTTGTCTGGCATTTCTACCACCTCTTCAGTGGTGGGGGTCAGCCATCCTTGCAAGCCGGTCGATTTTCGTATCACTTTCCGTCCGCCCTCCAACACCTCGGACGATTCCAAGGTCGCGATGCGCTCTTGAACATACGTTATGACGCCGCGCCCAATGACTTCTTCAAATATCCCGAGCTGTTCTCCCGTATCGGGATCCTTGATTTCTTCGCCCTGTCTATAGATAATATAATCTTGGCCGACCTTAACGCCTTCATTTTTGCCGACATTTAGGACGACCTTATATTCACTTATTACCTTGGCGACTTTGGGGTGCTTCATGGATCAATTAACCCGATTCGAGGGGTGCCAGGTTTGATGATTATTTCCTTGAAGTGATCTTTCGATCCGGACGCGAGGCTAGTCCAAATGTCGTCCGAGCCATCGTCGCGCTGAATTACCGACAGCTGCACTCTTCTATCGTCTTGGATATTAAATACCTCGGCGATTCCCAACAACCGCTCGAATCCATCATTTTGAGCAAGAAACAAGGCGTACACAAAACGATAAGATAGCCACGGGGCAGGCGAGATGAGAAATATGCCGGGGCCTTCTTTTTTGAATAATAAGACCTTGGGCCTCACAAGATCGGCGGACGGTCGACTAAGATAAAAATGGAGTGCAGTCCCGATATACACGAATGCCACTGTCGCCAGTGCTATCGAGATAGCTGGCGAGGTGAGTGTTGCGGTAGCTGGCAGAAGCAGTCCGGCAACCCATCCTATGAACGCCGCAACGCCGAAGGCGAAACCCCACGGCGCAAGCCACCAGCCGCGATCTCCTTCTCCGCCAGGTGCCACCCAATCTCCCCATTACTGAGGCACCACTTAGCATAGAACTCGCCCGCGCGTAATCCTGGTCTGGCTAACTCTTGGCCGCTATTCGTAGGCACCAACCGGCTTCTCAATCCCCCATCTTCAGCGCCTGGATAAACGCCTCCTGCGGGATATCCACCTTGCCAAACTGGCGCATCCGCTTCTTGCCCTCTTTCTGCTTGTCCAGCAGCTTGCGCTTGCGGGACACGTCGCCGCCGTAGCACTTCGCGGTGACGTCCTTGCGCAGCGCCGAGATGGTTTCCCGCGCAATGACCTTGCCGCCGATCGCGGCCTGGATAGGGATCTTGAACAGATGGTTCGGGATCAGTTCTTTCAGCTTCTCGCACATCTGCCGGCCGCGCTTTTCCGCCGCCGTGCGGTGGACCAGCATGGACAGCGCGTCCACCGGCTCCTCATTGACCAGGATCGACATCTTCACCAGGTCGCCTTCCTTGTAGTCGGTCAGGTGATAGTCGAAGGAGGCGTAGCCCTTGGAAATCGACTTCAGCCGGTCATAAAAGTCGAAGACGACTTCGTTGAGCGGCAAATCGTAAATCAGCATGGCGCGCTTGCCGACATAGGACAGGTCGGCCTGGATGCCGCGCCGGTCCTGGCAGAGTTTCAGTATGCCGCCGAGATAGTCGTCGGGGGTCAGAATGGTGGCGCGGATCCACGGCTCCTCGATGGCCGAGATCTTGACCACGTCGGGCATGTCGGCCGGGTTGTGCAGTTCCTTCATCGAGCCGTCGGTAAGCAGCAGCCGGTAGACGACTGATGGAGCCGTGGCGATCAGGTCGAGGTTGAACTCGCGCTCCAGCCGCTCCTGGATGATTTCCAGATGCAGCAAGCCGAGGAAGCCGCAGCGATAGCCGAAGCCGAGCGCGGCACTGGTTTCCATTTCATAGGAGAAGGAGGCGTCGTTGAGGCGCAATTTGCCGACGGCGGCGCGCAGATCCTCGAAATCGGCGGCGTCGACCGGGAACAGGCCACAGAACACCACCGGCTGCGCCGGCTTGAAGCCGGGCAAAGCGTGCGGGGTCTGGCGCTTGTCCTCGGTGATGGTGTCGCCGACGCGGGTGTCGGCCACTTCCTTGATCGAGCCGGTGAAGAAACCGAACTCGCCGGGGCCGAGCTCGTCGACATTGATGCGGGCGGGCGTGAACACGCCGGTGCGCTCGACCAGATGTTTTGCGCCGGTGCCCATCATGCGGATGGTCGCGCCCTTTTTCAAAACGCCGTCGATGATGCGCACCAGAACGATGACGCCGAGATAAGCGTCGTACCAGCTGTCGACCAGCATGGCTTTCAGCGGTGCTGACGCGTCGCCTTCGCGCGGCGGCGGCAATTGGTGGACGATTGCCTCCAGCACATCGGGAATGCCGAGGCCGGTCTTGGCCGAGATCAGCACGGCGTTGGAGGCGTCGATGCCGATGACTTCCTCGACCTGCTCGCGGATGCGCTCGGGCTCGGCGGCCGGCAGGTCGACCTTGTTCAGCACCACGACGATCTCGTGATTGTTGTCGATGGCCTGGTAGACATTGGCCAGCGTCTGCGCCTCAACGCCCTGGGAGGCGTCGACGACCAGCAGCGAGCCCTCGCAGGCGGCCAGCGAGCGCGACACTTCATAGGCGAAGTCGACATGGCCGGGCGTGTCGATGAGGTTGAGGATATAGTCCTCGCCATTGTTGGCGCGGTATTTCAGCCGCACCGTCTGCGCCTTGATGGTGATGCCGCGCTCGCGCTCGATGTCCATCGAGTCCAGCACCTGCTCCTTCATGTCGCGCAGCTCCAGCCCGCCGGTGGACTGGATCAGCCGGTCGGCAAGCGTGGATTTGCCATGGTCGATGTGGGCGACGATGGAGAAATTGCGGATGTGGTCGAGAGGCGTGCTCATGGCGCGCGCTTTAGCAGGGGCGGGTTGCAGGGGCAAGCGGGGTGGCGGTGCCCTTGCCTTCTCCCCTTGTGGGAGAAGGTGGATCGGCGCGCAGCGCCGAGACGGATGAGGGGTGTTCCAGCTTGACGCCGGCGTTCTTTCACCGCCATGGCTGCAAACTGACATCCCTTACATAAGCGATTATCGTCGTGCAGACGCTGTCCATGTCTTTCAGGACATCGTCGTTCCAAAAGCGCAACACACGAAAGCCTCTCGCCTCCAGTTCCGTTCTACGGGCCTGGTCTGACTCTGAGTCCGCATGCTGACTCCCATCGATCTCGATGATGAGGAGTGATTCAAGACAAGCGAAATCGGCGACGTATTTTCCAACAGGAACTTGGCGCCGAAATTTGATCCGATCGAGCCTGCGGTCACGTAGTTCGTGCCACAGTTTGTCTTCCGCCTCCGTCATTTCACGTCGGAGCGAACGGGCAAAGTTTCGTTTGGCAGGAGCGACGGGCTGATGTGGCATGACGTTAGATTAACCAACGTCTCACTCCGCTGGAACACCCCTCATCCGTCTCGGCGCTTCGCGCCGATCCACCTTCTCCCACAAGGGGAGAAGGCAACGACGCGTCCGCCCCCAATCACGAAGCGGTGAACCATGTAACGAAGCCTCGGGCAGCGACGAAGTGTGGGATGAACCCGCCGCAACGGAGACCGCCGATGACTGGACTTAACCCAAAACGCGCCGGCATGCTGGCTGCCGCAGGTGCGGCGCTGATGATGCTTGGCGGCACCGCCTTCGCCCAGCCGCTCACCGTGGTCGAATTGTTCACCAGCCAGGGCTGTTCGTCCTGCCCGCCGGCCAATGCCAATCTGATCAAGGTCAAGGACGAGCCGGGCGTTCTGGCGCTGTCGTTCAACGTTACCTACTGGGACTATCTCGGCTGGAAGGACATTTTCGGCCGCGAGGAGTTCACCCAGCGCCAGGTGCGCTATGAGCCGTCGCTCGGCCGCTCCGGCCCGTTCACGCCGCAGGTCGTGGTCAATGGCGGTGCCGATGCGGTGGGTGCAGCGCCCGGCGAGATCGAGCAGCTGATTTCCGCGAGCGGTCACACGAACGGGCCGACGCTGTCGCTCGACGGCGGCGAGATCAGCATCGGCGCCGGTTCCGCGCCGGCCGGCCGCGCCGATGTCTGGCTGGTCCGCTACAACAAGGGCGTCGTCGAAGTGCCGGTGGCACGCGGCGAGAATACCGGGCGCACGCTGCCGCATGCCAATGTCGTGCACTCGCTGGAGAAACTCGGCAGCTGGAGCGGCGACGCCACCACACTGCCGCTGCCGGCGGCAAGCGGCGGGCTGAGCACCGCGGTGCTGGTGCAGTCGCCGGGTGGTGGGCCGATCCTGGCTGCAGCCGCCGACTGATTCTTTTTCTACGCAACGCCGCTAGCGCGGCATAACCGGGCTCGCATCCGCGCGCCCTCTTCAAGGAGGAAATACCATCATGACCAAGACCCTGACCGCGCTCGCTTTTGCGCTTTCGATGACCGCCTTCGCCTCCGGCGCCCGCGGCGACGAAGCGACCAACGCCATGAAGCCGGCGATGGCAACTGATGCGATGAAGCCCGCGACCGATGCCATGGCGCCGGCGACCGATGCCATGAAGCCAGCCGATCCGATGGCGACGAATGCAATGAAACCCGCCACCGACGCCATGAAGCCGGCCGATGCCATGAAACCCGCAACGGATGCGATGAAGCCGGCGGACGCCATGGCGCCCGCGCAATAAGGCTGGGTCCCATGGCCCGGCCGCACAGTGGCCGGGCCGGCGCACGGCAATTTGAGAAACCAGGCGGGACGTTCTGTCGTATAGTCTTCGCCACCATCAAGGAGATCAGACATGACCGGCATTGCAAGGACGAGAACGCCGATCTTCAAGAGCGCGCTTGCGGCGCTCATCGTCGCTGCTGCTGCGGCTGCCCTCTGGCAGAGCCCGGCGCGTTCGGCCGAGGACGCGGTGGTGATCCCGCCGCCGGCAGTGGACGAGAAGGCCGCCAGCGGCAGCGCGAAGGCTATCTTCGCTGGCGGCTGCTTCTGGGGCGTGCAGGGCGTGTTCCAGCACGTCAAGGGCGTGACCAAGGCCGTCTCCGGCTACACCGGCGGCGCCAAGGATGACGCCGTCTACGAAACGGTCGGCAGCGGCCGCACCGGCCACGCCGAATCGGTCGAGATCACCTACGATCCGTCCAAGGTGACCTACGGCCAGCTGCTGCAGGTCTATTTCTCGGTCGCCCACAACCCGACGCAGCTGAACTATCAAGGGCCGGACTCGGGCACCCAGTACCGCTCGACCATCTTTGCCGAGAACGATGCGCAGCAGAAGATCGCCCAGAGCTACATCGCCCAGCTCGACCAGGCCAAGGTGTTTTCAAAACCCATCGTCACCACGCTGGAGACGGGCAAAACCTTCTATCCGGCCGAGGAATATCACCAGGACTTTCTGACGCTGAACCCGACCTACCCCTACATCGTCTACAACGATCTGCCCAAGGTGGCGAATTTGAAATCGCTGTTCCCGGGGTTGTACAGCGAGAAGCCGGTGCTGGTGCTGGCGGGGAAGAGCTGAGGGGCGATAGGACTTGCCCGGACGCAGAGAGCGGCGACGCCCTACCTGAGACGCCAGCGGGACAGCACCCCCTCTGCCCTTCCGGGCATCTCCCCCTCAAGGGGGGAGATTGGCAGCGTCGCTGACGGTGCTCATCTTGCAAGGTTGGCGAAGGCCGCAGTGAGAGCTGATCTCCCCCCTTGAGGGGGAGATGGCCGGCAGGCCAGAGGGGGGTGCCTCGCGCAAACCGCGATTAGCGAGCCCTTCAATCATACGTCAGATCCGTCGCCTTCCCGCCGAACACCCGATACGCATAGAACGAATAGAAGATGATCACCGGCAGCACGACCACCGTGCCGGCGAGGATGATGGCCAGGCTTTCCGTCGCCGACGCCGCCTGCCAGATGGTCAGCCTGTCGGGCACCACGAAGGGGTAGAACGACCAGGCAAGCCCGGCAAAGCCGAGCGCGAAGATGGCGGCGAGCGTCAGGAACGGCCGCAGCGCATGGCGGTCGTCGGGCTTGGGCAGGTGGAAGGTCTGCCGCCACAGCCACAGGAACAGCAGCGCCGACAGGATCGGCAGCGGCGACAGATAGAGCATTTCGGGCCAGACGAACCATTTGGCGAAGATGCGCGGGCTGGCGAATGGGGTCGCCAGCGACACCGCCGCCATGCCGAGCGCGGTCAGCACCAGGGCTGTCCGCAGCCAGGCCACCGCCTTCCTCTGCAATTCGCCCTCGGTCTTGTAGATGACCCAGGCCGCGCCCATCGCTGCATAGGCCGCCGACAGGCAGAGCGCCACCAGCGCCCCGAAAGCGATGCCGCCAAAGCCGACATCGAGGCCAAGCACATAGACGCCGAGCATATAGCCTTGCGCCAGCGAGGCGATGACGGAACCGAGGAAGAAAATGCGGTTCCAGCGGTGCTTCTTGCCGGCGGGCACCTTGGCGCGGAAATCGAAGGCGACGCCGCGCAGGATGAGGCCAACCAAAAGCACGAAGACCGGAATGTAGAGCGCGGTGAGGATGACGCCATGCGCCAGCGGGAAGGCGACCAGGAGCAGGCCGACGGCCAGCACCAGCCAGGTCTCGTTGGCATCCCAGAACGGGCCTATTGCCGCGATCATGGTGTCCTGCTCGGCATCTTCGGCGACCGAGAACAGGATGCCGATGCCGAGATCGAAACCGTCGAGAATGACGTAGATCAGGATGGCGAGGCCCATCAGGCCGGCGAAGATCAGGGGCAGCGCGGTTGGCCAGTCGAAGGTCATTTTTTCACTCTCCCGCGGCCGGTTGCGACATCGCCGTCTTCATGACGCCCGGGAGCGGCGAGGTATCGCCGTCCTTGGCGGCCTTCAGCGCCAGGTGCACCAGCACGCCGAGATAGGCGATCAACAGCAGCACATAGAGGATGAGATAGATGGCGAGCGTCAGCGCGACATGGCTGCCGGCGACCGGGCCGATAGCGTCGGCGGTTTTCAGCACGCCGGTGACCAGCCAGGGCTGGCGGCCGATTTCTGTGGTGTACCAGCCGGCGAGCGTCGCCAGCCAGCCCGACAGCGCCATCGGCACCATCAGCATGGCCAGCGGCCTCGGCAGGCTGTGGCGGCGCTTGAGGAAGAAGGTCGCCGACCACGAGACGATGAGCATCAAAATGCCGGTGCCGACCATGATGCGGAAGCCCCAGAACACCGGGAAAACCGGCGGATGCAGGCCGGGATAGTCGTTCAGCCCCGGCACGATGCCGCTGGTGGAATGGCGCAGCACCATGCTGGCGCCGTCGGGAATGGCGATCTCGAATTTGTTTTCCTTGGCGGCCTCGTCGGGCAGCGCAAACAGCACCAGCGGCACGTTGGGGCCGGTGTTCCAGTTGGCCTCCATGGCAGCGATCTTCTGCGGCTGGTGCTCCAGCGTGTTCAGCCCGTGCTGGTCGCCGGCAAAGATCTGGATCGGGATTAGGATGGCGGCGGTGAAGACCCCGGTGCGCAGCGCCTTCCACATCGATTCCGACCGGTCGCCGGTGAGATAGCGCAGCGCCGACAGGCCGGCGATCAGGAACGACACCGTCAGGCCGGAGGCGAGCAGCATATGCGTCAGACGGTAGGGCATGGACGGGTTGAAGACGATCGCCCACCAGTCGACGGGATGCGCCTTGCCGTCGATCATCTCGAAGCCGGCCGGCGTCTGCATCCAGGAGTTCAGCGCAATGATCCAGAAGGCCGACAGCGTGGTGCCGCCGGCGACCAATACCGTCGCCAGCGTGTGGACGCGGTTGGAGACGCGGCGGAAGCCGAACAGCATGATGCCGAGGAAGGCCGCTTCGAGGAAGAAGGCGGTGAGGATCTCGTACGCAAGCAGCGGCCCGGCGATGTTGCCGACCTTTTCCATATAGCCCGGCCAGTTGGTGCCGAACTGGAAGCTCATGGTGACGCCCGAGACCACGCCCATGGCGAAGGACAGCGCGAACACCTTCACCCAGGTGAAATAAGCGCGCATCCAGGCGGAATCATTGGTGGCGTTGTAGCGGAGCTTGAAGAACAGCAGCACCCAGCCAAGCGCAATCGTGATGGTCGGAAACAGGATGTGGAACGAGATATTCGCCCCGAACTGCATTCGCGACAGGATGAGCGGGTCCATGCGGGCTCCGGCTGCTGTTGTTGGCGCAGAATAGGCGGCGGATGCGGTCCGGTCAAAGCGGCTTGGCGTCACGCGGGGCGCGTTGTCGCAGGAGATGGGATCAATCCGTCAGTGCCCCGATACCCCCATGACGAAACGGCAAAAGGGGAACGTTTGTCCACAATTGTCAGCAGCGGCATTGACTTCCGAGCCTGCACACCGACATTCAGCGCAATAATAATCCCCGCCTCTTTCAAACAGTCGTTTTCGGCCTCATGTCTTCCACGAATTTGCCTTCCATCATTTCGATTGCCGGGGTCACGAAGACCTACGCCACCGGCTTCAAGGCGCTGAAGGAAATCAACCTCGACATCGAACGCGGCGAGATTTTCGCGCTCCTGGGGCCGAACGGCGCCGGCAAGACGACGCTGATCTCGATCGTCTGCGGCATCGTCAACCGTTCGTCGGGAACGGTGACCGTCGACGGCCACGACATCAACCGAGACTACCGCGCCGCGCGCAGCCTGATCGGGCTGGTGCCGCAGGAGCTGACCATCGACGCGTTCGAGAGCGTCTGGGCAACCGTCACCTACAGTCGCGGCCTGTTTGGCAAGCCGCCCAATCCGGGCTTCGTCGAAAAGGTGCTGCGCGACTTGTCGTTGTGGGACAAGAAGGACGCCAAGGCGATCACGCTGTCGGGCGGCATGAAGCGGCGGCTGATGATTGCAAAGGCGCTGTCGCATGAGCCGCGCATCCTGTTCCTCGACGAACCCACGGCCGGCGTCGACGTCGAACTGCGCCAGGACATGTGGGCGATGGTGCGACGGCTGCGCGACGACGGCGTCACCATCATCCTCACCACGCACTATATCGAAGAGGCCGAGGCGATGGCCGACCGTGTCGGTGTCATCAACCGCGGCGAGATCATCCTGGTCGAGGGCAAGGCCGAACTGATGCGCAAGCTCGGCCGCAAGCGCCTGATCGTCGAATTGCGCAACCCGCTCACTGCCATTCCCGATGCATTCTCGCACTACGCGTTGGAGCTGTCGGGCGATGGCACACAGCTGACCTACACCTATGACAATCAGAGCGAACGCCCCGGCGTCGCATCGCTGCTGCGCGAACTCGAGACGGCCGGCATCCAGTTTCGCGACATGGACACGCAAAACAGCTCGCTCGAGGAGATCTTCGTCAATCTGTTGAGGCAAGAGCCATGAATTGGCGAGCAGTATGGGCGATCTACCGGGTCGAGATGGCGCGTGCGTTCCGCACCGTGCTGCAGAGCATCGTCTCGCCGGTGATCTCGACATCGCTTTATTTCGTCGTCTTCGGCTCGGCCATCGGCTCGCGCATCACCGAGATTGACGGCATCAGCTACGGCGCCTTCATCGTGCCCGGCCTGATCATGCTCTCACTGTTGACGCAGTCGATCTCCAACGCCTCCTTTGCCATCTATTTCCCGAAATTCGTCGGCTCCATCTACGAGCTCCTGTCGGCGCCGGTGTCGTATCTGGAGATCGTCATCGCCTATGTCGGCGGCGCCGCGACCAAGTCGATCATCCTCGGCCTGATCATCCTGGCGACGGCCTCGCTGTTCGTGCCGCTCACCATCCAGCATCCGTTCTGGATGCTGGCCTTCCTTGTCTTGACGGCGGTGACCTTCAGCCTGTTCGGCTTCATCATCGGCATATGGGCGAAAAGCTTCGAGCAATTGCAGCTGGTGCCGCTGTTGATCATCACGCCGCTGACCTTCCTCGGCGGCAGCTTCTATTCGATCAACATGCTGCCCGAGACCTGGCGCACGGTGACGCTGTTCAACCCGGTCGTCTACCTGATCAGCGGTTTCCGCTGGAGCTTTTACGGCAAGTCCGATGTCTCGGTCGCCGTCAGCCTGGGCATGACGATGGTGTTCCTCGCCATCTGCATCGCCATCGTCGCCTGGATCTTCCGCACCGGCTACCGGCTAAGGAATTGACCTGGCGCCTAAAGCGCGTCGCGTTTGAACGGACTCAGGCGACGCGCTTTAGGTCTTTGTTTTTATGCATGTTGTCTCAAAACCGGGACCACTTTTGAGCGACATGCAAATAGGCGATCGCCCGTGCGCCGGTCAAATCAACAGTTTTGCTGAGGGCAAATTGGCCACGTTGGCCGCCACGGATCTTGCTAGATCGCCTTGATGAGGCGCAGCAACCCCAGCATCTCGATCAGCCTTCCTTGGCGGAAGGCGATGTAGGTCGGTTCCTCGACGCCGTGGAAGCGGCGCTTGAACGCCGCCTGGCCCTTGAGGTTGAAGTTGCTGCGGTTGACCCAAGGCGACTCATAGGCCCGCTCGAAGGCGTTGCGCCAGAAGCTCGATTCGGCAAAGCCGTTGGCTCCGACGTCGAGCATCGGCGACAGGCCGAGCGTGACGACAGAAATGCCCTCATTGCGAAACCGGTCGACGGCGAATTTGGTCAGCCCGATTTCGGCATGCGGCGAGGCATCGATGTGCTTGCGCTTGAACGAGGTGGTGTAGCCGATCACCTTGCCGCCGCTGAACATCGGATCGAAATCGAGCAGGGCGACGAGCTCGCCTTCCGGGCTGTAGAGCACGAAACGGCGCATATCGATGCCGAGATGATCGGCAAAGGGCCGGTTGAGGAAGGCCATCTCCCAGCGCTTGACGATGCGGTCGGCCCGCCAGTTCTGTGACAGGCGCTGGACTTCGTCGAGATAGACCGCTCCTTCGCCAAAGGAAAACCCCTTCTTCAAGAGCCAGCGTTCGGAATAGCGCACGGTTTCGTTGCGCTTGCCGGAAAAATCGTGAGCCGGCAGTTCCAGCCGCGTGTCGACGCCGAGGCGGTTGACCTGGTAGCCGAGCCCTGCCAGAACGCGCGCCGTCGGTTCGCCGATCTGCACGAACCACGGGCTGTCGGCGGCTTCGACAAAGCGCCTGATATAGTCAGGCCGATCGGCCGGATGGGCGACCGGGTCACCGAGCGCGAAATGGTGCTTCATCTTTGTGCCGAAGGCGATGTAGCCGTCGGCGTCGCCGAAATAGGACAGTTTTTGCTGCACGGCGGTCGAATAGGCCAGCGAGAAGTCGCCGTGCCGGCGGACAAGCGCCAGCCGCTCGACATGCGAAAAATCCTGGCGCGGCACCTTGGCTGCGGCGCCCTCCAGCAGTCTGTCGAGAAAGATGCGCAAGGAGGGCATGGTCGAGCTTCCGCGTGCCGATGATAAACAGAGGCTTGCCCCCAAGGCCTCGAATCAGTCGCATTGACGCGACCTCATTAGCGATCATATCGCCCCTGTGCCATATGGGACGTGCCATATAGGACGGGTCCCCATGGCGCACCTGAAAGGAAATCTCGACCGAATGGCAGCTACGACAAGCGAAACGATGCCTATCGTCCTGGGGCCGAAAGGACCCGACTATACGGTTATCGTCATCGGCGCCGGAGCGGCGGGGCTGGCGGCCGCCGACGCGCTTGGCCGGCGCGGCGTGCGGGTCGTCGTGCTTGAAAAGGAGCCGCGGATCGCCGAACCGTGGCGACGGCGGCACGAGAAGCTGACCCTAAACACGCATCGCGCGCTGTCGACCCTGCCCGGCCTTGCCTATCCGCCCCGCACCGCCGCCTTTCCGAACAAGGATGCCATCGTCGGTTATCTCGAGGATTTTGCCCGCGCGCGCGGCATAAGGGTCGAATTCGGCACCGCCGTCGAGCGGATCGAACGCAGAGGCAATGGCTGGCTCGTCCATACGGGCCGGGAAACGCTGAGCGCCCGCAATGTCATCGTCGCCACCGGCCGCGACCGCTTGCCATGACGCCGGACTGGCAAGGCAAGGCGACTTTCACCGGCAAACTTAGCCACGCCGCCGATTTCGGCACAGCACAGGACTATGTGGGCAAAAGCGTGCTGGTGGTCGGAGCCGGAAATTCCGGCTTCGACGTGCTCAACCACCTCGCCCGCGCCGACACCAAGGCCATCTGCTTGTCAGCCACGCAGGGTCCGTCGCTGATGCCGAAACGGATCGGCAAGGTCGCCGTGGCGCGCTTCGGCGGTTTCATGGCGATGCTGCCGACGTGGATTGCCGATGCCGCGATTGCCGCGACGCAGCGGCTGGTGTTCGGCGACCTCACCCGCTTCGGCCTGCCGCCAGCGCCGAAGGGCGGCGCCAGCCGGCTCGGCGTCGAGCAGATCGCTATTGCCGTTGACGACGGCCCCGTCGCAGCGCTGAAGGCCGGACGGATTTCGGTGGTGGCGCCGGTGGCGGCTTTCGAAGGCGCCGGCGTGCGGCTGAACGACGGCACGGTGCTCGAGCCGGATGTAGTGATTGCGGCAACCGGCTATCGCACCGGCCTGGAGGCCATGCTGGGCGATCTCGGCGTGCTCGACGCCAAGGGCGTGCCGAAGGCCAATGGCGGCACCCCGAGCGGCCAGCCCGGCCTGTGGTTCATCGGCATGCGGCCAAGCCTGACCAGCTATTTTCACAGCGCCGGACTGCAGGCCGAAGCGATTGCCCGTCAGATCGCCAAGGGGTTGTAGACGCTGCGGTGCGCTTGGTCCGACACATCTGCATGGCGGGATCGTATATTTTGGCGGTTAGCCGAAGCGCCCTGTCCCTTCGTCATTCTCGGGTCTTCGCGACGCCGCTGCGCGGCTGCTTCGCCCGTGGGATGACGAAGCTGAGAGCTTGCGGCCAATCTCCCAACGCAGGCGCTTGAATCCACTTCATGTCTTGTTATATAACATGTTATCAAAATTGGACAAACCGACCATGGAAGACATCATTCGATCCCTTGGCTATCTCACCCTCGGCAGCAGGCTGAAGCGTATCGGCGAGCAGTTGCAGGCCGATACCCAGCGCATGCTCGATGGGCTGGAGGTGCCGGTGCAGTCCAGCCAGTATCCTCTGCTGGCCGCGCTGGACCGGCTCGGGCCGCTGCCTGTCGGCGAGCTGGCGCAGTCACTAGGGATCACCCAGCCGGGGGTGACGCGCAGCGTGGCGCTGCTGGCCGAGTTGGGGCTGGTCGAGGCCGCGCCATCGAACGACGACCAGCGCCGCAGGATGATCTCGCTGACCGCCAACGGCCAGCGCCTGGTCGACAAGGCGAAGCGGAACGTTTGGCCGCGCATCGAGAACGCCGTTGCCGACCTGTGCAAAGGCCTTGCAGGGCCGCTTCTCGAACAACTTTCGGCAATAGAGGACGGCCTGGCGGCGGCCCCGCTCGACCGTCGTGTGAAACAGGATGTCGCGCCATGAGCCATGTCCTCGATCGTCCGGTCTGGAGCGCGCTCGACACGCGGCATCGGATCTTTGCGTATGGCGACAGGCTCGCCAGGCGCTATCCCTCCTCGATCGTCCCCTTCGCGGCTTCCGGGGCAGACGACGCTGAGAGCCTGCAGGCGCTCGCAAGCCTCATTCCTGCAGGTGAGAGCGTGTTCATGCTCCAGGCGGACCCCATTGCCTTGCCGCCGGAACTGACCGCGACCGTGACCGCCTTCGGCGTTCAGATGGTTGCCGAGGCGCCATTGCCTTCCGTGTCGGACGAGCGTGTACAGCAGCTGACGCACGACGACGCGGCCGAGATGCTTGCTTTGGCGTCACTGACCAAGCCCGGCCCGTTCACGCTCAAGGCGCTGAGCCTCGGCGAGTTCTGGGGCGTGAAGATCGACGGCCGGCTGGCGGCGATGGCCGGCGAGCGCATGAAGCAGCCCGGCTACAGCGAACTCAGCGGCGTCTGCTCGCATCCCGAATTTCGCGGCAGCGGCCTCGGCCGGCTGCTGTCGGTGTTCGTGGCCAACCGAATTTTTGCGCGCGGCGAAGTTCCCTACCTGCATGCCTATGCCAGCAATGCCAACGCGGTTGGGTTGTACGAATCCATCGGCTTCAGGCTGCGGGCAGAGATGAATGTGGCCGTCGTGCAGCGCGCCGGCTAGAGCGTTTCACCGTTTCACGGAAACGGCGAACCGCTCCTAGGCCTCTATTTTTACGCAATTCCGGACGGAAAACCGCTTCACACTTTTCCTGGAATTGCTCCAGGCCGCCTTGCGGGCCTCAGGCTGATTTCGGCTCCAACCTGCGGAAACCCACGGTTTCCATAAGCATATCTTCCTCGACCATCCCGGCATTGTGCAGCGCAAGCAGGTTCAGCGCGATCTCCCGCGCCTCCGCCGAATCGGGATGCACGTCGCGCCTGCGGCAGGCTTCGTCGAACACGCGTTGCAGCCTGGCGATGTCGTCGGGTTTCAGCAGGCCACGGTCATAGACGGACTTTGGCATGGCACTCTCCTCCAGAAGAGGTAGGGCGCCATGTTTAAATGTCCATTCTTTACCGGGGCTTGGGTGGGCAGCTGCCTGGGTTTGCGTTAATCCGGCCCGAGCGTTGCAATCAGACCGCGATCGTGCTGCCATTCATTCAGCCCCCTCTCGTCATCGTCGGGGCCTGTCTCGCCGCAGTCTGCTTGACGTGTCGGCGCGCTTGCGAAACAAGGGCTGCCACAAACGACAGCGAGGCACAAAAGTGAGTTTCTGGAGACTGGCGCAGCTCGTCATTTCGACGGTGATCTTCCTGCTGGCGGCCATCGCGGCCAAGCAATGGGGGCTGGCGCCAAGCCTTGGCAAGATCGTGCTGACACTGGCGCTCTATACGGCGGGCAATCTGATGATGCTGCGGCTGGTTCGTGAGTTCGGCATGTCGGTGTCGTTCAGCCTGTCGGCGGTGATCCAGCTGGTGGCGGTCAATGTGGTGGCGCTGGTGTTCTTCGGCGAACGCGTCAATGCCTTGCAGGCGACCGGCATCGTGCTGGCCATCGCGGCGGTGGTCCTGATCTCGCTCGGGCCTTACCTGCAGGGGCGACTGTAATCCGATGAAGACCCCGCGTGCGTTCACCAACTGGCTTGAATTTCCGGTGCTGCTGGCCGGGCTGGTGATAGCCGCCGGGCTGTGGGGCTTCGAGGAACTGATGGAGGTGGCGCGGGCCACCACGCCGCACGCTTTCGATACTGAGATCCTGCTCGCTTTCCGAAAAGTGGGTCAGCCGGATGTTCCCGTCGGCCCGGCATGGCTGGAAGGCGCGATGCGCGACATCACCAGCCTCGGCAGCTCCAGCGTGCTGGTGCTGATCGTAACGGCGGTGATCGTCTACCTCCTGCTGATCCGCAGGCCGAGGACGGCGCTGCTGATCTTTGTCGCGGTGGCCGGCGGGCAGCTGCTGTCGACCTTGCTCAAGGCCGGCATCGACCGGCCGCGCCCCGATCTTGTCTCGCACCTGGCCAACGAGACGTCGCTGTCGTTTCCCAGCGGCCACGCCATGCTGTCGGCGGTGACCTATCTCACGCTGGGCTCGCTGGCAGCGCGCTTCCTGCCGGGACGAACGACGAAAATCTATGTCCTCAGCCTGGCGGTGCTGGTAACGCTGCTGGTCGGCGTCAGCCGCGTCTATCTCGGCGTCCACTGGCCTTCCGACGTGCTGGCGGGATGGTGCGCCGGCTTCACCTGGGCGACGCTGTGCTGGCTGGCGGCGCGAATGCTGCAGCGGAACAAGGCGGTGGCCGATGGCAACGAGCCCGAAGACTGACGATCCGGAGCGACATTCAAATCAGTGTCCGCAGCCTGCCAGCAGAAAAACCGCCGACAGCAAGGCTGCCGACGTCGTCAAGGTCCTGAAAATCTTCAACTGATATTTCCCCGCCAGTAAGAGCCAAGGCGGTAGCGTAGCATGCTCATCCCGTATCCCGCCATCCGGCTATGTGGAGAGATCATGTTTCATGTATGCTTTATGATGGTTGAAACATCACTATGATTGTATTACACGTCGTCTCCGCAGACTCAGACGGGGGCTCCGACCGATGATCACTGCCGCGCAGATGCGCGCCGCGAGGGCGCTGGCCGGCATCGATCAGAAGACGCTCGCCGAGCGTGCCGGCGTTTCGCTTCCGACAATCCAGCGCATGGAAGCGAGTGACGGCGTGGTCAGGGGTGTGGTCGATACGCTGATGAAGGTTATCCAGGCTCTCGACGAGGCCGGGGTGGAGCTCATCGGCGAGAACCAGACCAGCGAGCGCGGCGGCCGGGGCGTGCGCCTCAAGCCGGTCGCGCCGCCGAACCCGCAAGGCTGAGCCGGCATATAGTCGCGACGGCGACCGCCGACAGTCCTGCCGACGATCCCGCCGCCTTCACGCAAGCGGAAGGCAGTCCATGGATCAGATCCGGCGGGCAGTGCATCAACCGGCCCAGAAGTCGGCAAAGCCGACATTTTCAGAGCTGTTCACGCCCAAGCTGGTGACGGTCTGGCGCGAAGGTTACCGCCTGCCGCAGTTCGAGGCCGACTTCATGGCCGGGCTGACCGTCGCCATTGTCGCGTTGCCGCTGTCGATGGCCATTGCGATTGCTTCGGGCGTGACGCCGGAGCGCGGCCTGTTCACGGCCATTGTCGGCGGCTTCATCGTCTCGGCGCTCGGCGGCAGCCGGTTCCAGATCGGCGGCCCGGCCGGCGCCTTCATCGTGCTGGTGGCGGCGACGGTGCAGCGCGAAGGCGTCGACGGACTGCTGCTGGCGACGATGATGGCCGGCATCTTCCTGCTCGCCATCGGCTATCTCCGGCTCGGAACCTATATCAAATTCATCCCTTACCCGGTGACGGTCGGCTTCACCGCCGGCATCTCGATCATCATCTTCACCGGCCAGATCGTCGAACTGTTCGGGCTGAGGCTTGCCGGGCCGGAGCCCGGGCCGCTGCTGCCGAAACTGATGGCGATCGGCCACGCGGCCGGCACGCTCAACATCTCAGCGACGCTGGTGGCGGCGTTGACCATCGCCACCATCGTGGGGGTGAAGCGCTGGCGGCCCGGCTGGCCGGGCATGCTGATCGCCGTCGGACTGGCCTCCCTTGTCGTGGCGCTGCTTTCGCTGCCGGCGGAAACGATCGGCACGCGCTATGGCGGCATTCCGCGCAGCCTGCCGTTGCCGGCACTGCCGGGACTCAACCTCGACAAGGCGATTGCGGTGCTGCCGGATGCGGTGGCTTTTGCGCTGCTCGGTGCCATCGAATCGCTGCTCTCGGCCGTGGTCGCCGATGGCATGACCGGGCGGCGTCACCGTTCCAATTGCGAACTGGTGGCGCAAGGCTTTGCCAACATCGCGTCTGCCCTGTTCGGCGGCATCTGCACCACCGGCACCATCGCCCGCACCGCCACCAATGTGCGGGCCGGCGCGCATGGGCCGGTTTCCGGCATGCTGCATTCGCTTTTTCTGCTGGTCTTCATGCTGGTGGCCGCACCAATGGCGAGCTACATCCCGCTTGCCGCCCTTGCCGGGGTGCTGGCGGTTGTCTGCTGGAACATGTTCGAGAAGCAGGCCTTCGCCACATTGCTGCGCGCTTCGCGCGGCGACGCCCTGGTGCTGATGGCAACCTTCCTGATCGTCGTCTTCCGCGACCTCACCGAAGGCATCGTCGTCGGCTTCGCACTAGGCTCGATCCTGTTCATTGATCGTATGGCCAAGTCGATCGCCGTGGAGGCGGATTTGCCGCTGGTGCAGGACGATGTCGCCGACAGCAGCGGCCGCGCCTACGATGCAAGCGAGGCAAGCGACGCCGACACCGTCGTCTATCGCATCTCCGGCGCCTTCTTCTTCGGCGCCGCCTCGACTGTCGGCACGGTGCTCGACCGCATCGCCGACCAGCGCAAGAACTTCATCCTCGATTGTTCGGCGGTGCCGTTCTTCGATTCCACCGCGGCCAATGTCATCGAGGGCGCGGCGTACAAGGCGAAACGTGCCGGCGTGCGTTTCATCATCGCCGGCGCCTCGCCGCAGACGCGGCGCATGCTGATCAACCACGGCGTCAAGCGGCCGCTGGTGACCTTTGCCGCTTCGATCAAGGATGCGCGGGCGCAACTCAAAGCCGCGCCCGCTGGCTGAGCCGGCAAGTGTGCGCCGTCAGTCCAGGCTCAGCACCGCGATCTCACCTTCGTTCATCAGCGGCACGAAAATCCGCGTGCCATCTGTGCCGATGTCGGCGCTGCCCGGCTTGAACTGCTCTACAGCCTCCGGCGCCTCGCCGACTTTGTACCGATAGAGCGTGCCGGTCATGAAGGCGGTGGCGTAGATCCTGTCGCCGATGGCGACGACGCCATCAAGGTCGGCAAAGTTTTGTGCGCCAGGCAGCGGCGTCACGGCTTTCGTCGCGAGATCGACCGACAGCAGGCCCCCGGGCGCGGCAGTGCTGAAGTCCGGCTTGATACCCTTGCCCCACGAGGCCACGATCAGCCGGTCGCCATCGGCAAAGATGCCGTTGGGCGCGGCGAGCTTCGCATCCTTCACGAACAGGTCCGGCTTGTTGCCGTCGATGCGGTAGATCGCATCGGCCAGCATGTCGGTGACATAGACCTTGCCCGATGAGTCCGATGTGACGTCGTTGAGGAAGACGGCACCGGGCACATCGATGGTCGAGACCAGCTTGCCGCTGGCGAGATCGACGATGCGCACCTTGGTGATATCGGCGACGTAGAGCTTGCCGCCAGAGATCGCCGAGCCCTTCGGTGCATCCATGCCGGCGGTCCAGTGCCGGCTAACGACCTTGCCGTCCAGCGACAGCACCGAGAGATAACCGTTGCCGTCGGCCTCCCCGGGATTGCCGACGATGTTGGAGACGATGATGCGATTGTTGGCGGCATCGAACAGCGCCGATTCGGGTTGCTCGAAGCCCGAGGCGCGCCAGAGTTCGGCGGCCTCGGCGGCAGGCACAAGCGCGATACCGAAGGCGGCGAGACAAATGGAGGGGATGAGGGTTTTCATGGCCAGGTCTCCTGTGGTGGATGGCGGAGAGCTAGGAGTTTCGATACTTTTCCGGAAGGGCGATTCGAGCTAGTATCGGAAACCGATACGAAATGGCGCAAAAGAGGTGCATCCCATGAACGGCCTGATCTTCGAGGCGCTGAAGCGGACGCTGAAGGCCAAGGGCGTCACCTATCGTGAGCTAGCCGGGCGGATGGGCGTTTCCGAGCCGACGGTGAAGCGCATCTTCCACGAGCGCAACTGCAAGCTCGACCGTCTCGTCGGGATCTGCGCTGCCGCCGGCGTCGAGCTGGAAAACGTGCTGGGGTCGATGAACCGGGGGCCGGGACCGGTCAACCGCATCGCGCCAGAGGTCGAGCGCAAGCTTGCCGGCCGGCCGGCGTTGCTGTTCATCTTCGTCATGCTGTCGGAGAAATTCACGCCCGAGGGCGTCATGCGCTCGCAAGGCTTAAGCGAAGCGTCGATGTTCCTCTATCTGCGCGATCTCGAAGCGCTCGGCCTCATTGCGCTGGGCAGCGGGTTGTCGGCACGGCTGCTGGTCGACACACCGATCCAGTGGAATTTCGAAGGGCCGCTCAGGCCGCTATTCGAGATGACAAACAAGAATTTCATCGGCTGGGCGATCACCCATCTGGAGCGGGAAGCGACCTTCGTCTCTTTCTCCAGGCGGATGCGGCCGGAGACGGCGGAGATGGTGAAGCGCGAGGCGGAGGAACTGGCCGAGCGCGCCAAACTGCTCGCCCATCACGACCAGCACACGACGCCGGAAGACGGGCTGACCGGCTACAAATGGACATTTGCTTTTGGCGCAACCCCGTTTCCGGCGATCATGCCGATCGGCCCGCACCCCAGGGATGCCGGTGCGTCCGACCGGCCCACCGCTCCGGCAAAGGGACGCCGCCCGTTGCCGGCTTGACGCGCCAGCCGCGTTTCAAAAACGAAACCATGATAGAGTTCGCGCGCTGATTTGCCAGACTGTACGGGGCGGGTTTGCCGAATGCGTGACCGTCCCCGCAAAATCGAAGTGATCCTATGCCGACCGCGCCAACACTTGAACTTCGCCGCTATTCGCGCCTGAAAAATTTGCGGGAGCGCGCAGAACGCCAGGGTGCTGCATTGCAGTTCTGGGCGCGCACGGCATCGCTCGCCGTGATCTCCTGCTTCTTTTCCTTGATCAGCCGCTGGGATGCCTCGCTGCTCTTCGTGCTGGCGGGCCTAGCGCTGTTCCAGCTCGTCGGCCTGATCCAGTTTCGCTTTGCGCGCCGTCGCAACGCGCCATGGTGGATCGGTTACCTCGTCGGTACGCTGGACATCATTCTGTTGACCGTTCTGCTGGTAACGCCCAACCCGTTTTCCCGCGAGGTCGCGCCGGCTGCGATGCAACTGCGCGAGGGCAGCTTCAAATTCCTGCTGATTTTCGTATGCCTTGGCGCGCTGACCCTTTCGACGCGATTGGCGCTCTATCTCGGCGCGCTCGCGGCCTTGACGTGGACGATCGGGGTGGGATGGGTGGTTTTTCATGCGGGAACCGTCATTCCGGCAACGAACCTCTATTCGCTGCCGATGACAGAGCGACTGAATCTCTATCTCAACCCCAATTTCGTCGATACGTTCGCGCAGGCGACCAATGTGTTGGTTGTCCTGATTATCGGCGCGATCATGGCTCTGGTCGTCTCCCGTTCCCGGCATCTGTCGGAAGACTATGTCAAGGCGGAGCGCGCCCGCGCCAATCTCGCCCGGCATTTTTCGCCCAATGTCGTCGACCAGCTCGCCTCGGATGACGAGCCCTTCGGTCCGGTCCGCCGGCAGGATATCGCGGTGCTGTTCGCCGACATCGTCGGCTTCACACACTATTCCGAGGATCATCCGGCCGAAGCAGTGTTCGAACTACTGCGTCAGTTCCACCGTCGCATGGAGCAGGTCGTTTTCGACCACCATGGCACCGTCGACAACTATATCGGCGATTGCATCATGGCGACCTTCGGGGTTCCGCAAGCCAGCCATGACGACGCAACCCGGGCCATCCGGTGCGCTGAAGCGATGATCGCCGCTATCGAAGACTGGAATGTCCAGCGTGTGTCCAGGGGATATCCGCCGCTGGACGTTCGGATCGGTGCACAATATGGCGCCGTCGTCCTCGGCGCGGTCGGCAGCGAGCGCAACCTGTCCTTCGCGGTGGTGGGCGACACCGTCAACGTCGCCAGCCGTTTGCAGGCGCTCTGCCGGGAACTTCAGGCGAATATTTGCTTTGGGTCACGACTGATTGAGGCCGCGAAGGCGGAATCGCCAACGACACGGTTGAATGCGCGCGATCATGGACCGGTTAGCATCCGCGGCCGGGACGAACCGGTCCATGTCTGGGTCGAACACAGGGCCGAAAACCAGGGCGCTATTGCGGTTTCGGCGTGATGCAGGCCGCCATGTGAGACGCCTGAACCTCATGACTCAGGCCGTAGCCATCACGTGTCTGAGGCGATTGCGCCAGCCTTCGCGGCTGCGGCGTCGGTGCCTGCCTTGTCCTCCCAGGTCACCGCCCGGTAGTCGAACCCAAATTCCAGCGTCGGTTTCACGATGCGGAAGAAGGGCGACAGGTCGAAGTCGCGCGGCGTGTAGAGCGAGTGGTGGCGGATGTGCAGGATTTCGCGGCGCGAATAGTTCGACTGCGCCGAGGCGCGGCCGGGCGCGCGGGTGATCTCGGGCAGGATCGGGTAGCGGATCTCACCATAGGCTTCGGCGATCAGCGTCGAGCAAATGGCGCGCGTCGGATCGCCGGAACCGAAAGCCAGCATGCGGCGGCGCCAGCGCACCGGCACCGGTGGCGTCGGCAGGAAAAAGCGCAGCATGTCGAAGATGTTCTTGAGATCGTATTTCAGGCCGAGCTTGCCGATCATGAAGGCGACAACATGGTCGCGGTCTTCCGGCGCCAGCCCGCTCGCCCGGCAGATGCGGGTGTTGTAGGTGCGGTAGCGCGACAGCGGCACGGCGACACAGCCTTCGCCGAGCGTGACTTCGATCAGCCGACGCCGTTCCGATCCGTCCTCCGGTTCGGACAACGCATCGCCGATATAGAAGGCCGCATGCGACCAGGTCGACTGTGTCAGGTATTTGATGGCCGCGGAGATCTTCTGGTTGCCTTCGATGAGCAGGATGTCGCCGGGTTCGAGCGTGCGCCGCAACGTCTCGGCGTCGGACGGCGTGTAGGGCTCATAGCCCGAGGATTCGTCCTGCAGCCGGCCGGCAAGCCAGCGGCCAAGTCGGTCGAGAAGCGTGTCGCGCGGCGCGGTCATGGTAAAGTGTGACTAGCACGAGGTGACGTCCTCGGCCATGATCAACCGACCGGGACCTCTTTCGACAATACCGGGCCGGCGAGGTCGTCGCGCGCATTGCGCGCGAGTTTCTTTGTCGAGCGCTTGGGGCTGTCGCCGAACAGCTCGGCCGCTCCGGCGAGGCAGCTCTTCTTCAGGCTTTTTTCCGAGCGCTTCAAAAGCTTGCCAAGAAGCCTTGTGTCCTGCGCATCGCCGAGCGGCTCACCGTCGGCCTCGAGCAACACGCGCATGACGAAGACGTCGTGCAGTTCGCCGAGCCTTTCGCCCAGTTCGTCGACCGCCTTGCGCCGCACCTTGATCGGCGTCGGCCACAGCCGGCCGAGCAGCGACAAATGCATCGAGTGGGTCTTGGCAGCCTTGCGCAGATCGTGGAAATCCTCTGCTTCGCCGCGCGATCCCGCCCGGTCCAGCGCCTTCCTGGCACGGCGCAAGGTCTTGCGAGCGCCTTCCGCAAGCACATCGGCTGCATGCTCAGGCAGATCGGGGAGCAGCAGCCGCTCGATCCTGATGAGGCCTTCCTCGCAGGCGGCGGTGGCCGCGCCTATGGCGGCGTCGAGGCCGGCGCCGGCATGCATTTCATGCTGGCGGGCAATCAGCCGGTCGCGCACGCTGTCGAGGCCGCCGCCGGCAACCTGCTCGGGAAAGGCGGCTGCCAGCCGGTCGACGGTCTCGACCAGCGCGGTCGCCTCGCGCGGCCCGGCAAGCAGCGCCGCCACCTGACGGTAGCATTGGTTCTCAGTCCGACAGAATGTTTCATTTCCGGAACGGACCAGCCGCAGCAAGGCGCGCGCGCTCTTCAGCCGCTTGCGGCATTTGTGCAATGCCTGCTCCGGCTGGTCGCGCGCGACGGCCAGATGGGCAAGCGCCTTGCCGATCTCCTCGCCAAGGATACGCCTGACCTCGCCGGTCAGCGGCAGGCGCGGATCGATGCGAAAGCTCATGCGGCGATCTCCGGAATCCCCCTAGAGCATGATGCCGAAAAGTGTGAAGCGGTTTTCGGACGACATCATGCTCCATCTCTTTTGATTTAGAGCCGGATTCCGATTTTAGGTCGACCCGACCTAAAATCATCCGGCTCTAGGGCGAGCGACGCGTTGTAAAATCTCTGCTCGCCGGTCACTTCGCGGCCGAGCCAATCAGGCAGCATTTCGTCAGGTACATCCTCCGGCGTCTCCAGTTCGGCCACCACAAGGCCGGCTAGAATCCCGCCGAAAACATCGACTTCGTAGAGATAGCCGCGATGCCTAACATGGTGGCGTGTCTTCTCGATGACATGTCCGATGGCGAAGGCCAGCATCTCCTCTGCGTCCGCCAGTGGAATTTCATATTCGTATTCGTCACGCTCGCGGATCTTGCTGCCGAATTTAAGCGTCAGCTTCGCCGAACTGCCGTCGCTGATGCGCACGCGCACGGTGCGGCCGGGTGTTGCGGCAAGATAGAACTGGCGAATGCGTATATTCGCCTCGGCCATTTCCAGCCATTCGGCGCTGGAGACCAGGAACTTGCGTTCGACTTCCTTGCCCATGGCCGCCCACTAAAGCGTCTGCGGCCCGACATGGCAAGCGGCCGTAGATAATCAACTTGACTTTAATCAATCGATTGATTAAACACGCCGACATGATCAAATCCGCGCCCGACAAAATGCCCCGCCAGGAGACATCGCCCGCCGAGCAGACGCGCGCCGCACTGGTGCTGGCCGCGCTCAAACTGTTTGGGCGGCAGGGCTTCGACGGCACCTCGACGCGCGAGATCGCGGCGGAGGCGAAGGCCAACATCGGCTCCATCGCCTATCATTTCGGCGGCAAGGAAGGGCTGCGCGGGGCCGCCGCCGACCACATCGTTGAGACCATCCAGGCGGTTGCCGGCCAGGCGCTCGGCGGCATGCAGCTGCAAGGTCAAGCCAGTTCAGAGACGGCGCGGGCGCAGCTCTCGACCGCATTGGAGCGGATGGTAGGATTTGTCGTCGCCAGGCCGGAGGCGGGCGAGATCGTACAATTCGTACTTAGAGAGTTGTCGCATCCGACGGCCGCCCTCGACCGCATCTATGACGGGGTGTTCGAACCGACGCATCGCCGCCTCTGCCAGATCTGGGAACAGGCGACGGGCGAGCCGGCCGAAAGCGAGGCCACCAAGCTCGTGGTCTTCACGCTGATCGGCCAGGTCATCTATTTCCGCATCGGCCGCGAAGCAGTGATGCGTCGTATGGGCTGGCGCGAGATCGGTAACACCGAAGCCGCCAAGGTGGTGGCGGCGGTCACAAGCAATCTTGGCGCCATACTGGCGGCCCGAAATCCGGTCGCCCGCAAGGAGGGCAAGCGATGAGTTTTCTCTGTTCCCTGCCGCTCGCAGCCCAGCTGTTCGGCGCCTGCGCGCCGGCAGCGCCGCTTGCCGTCGGCTATGTCGAGGGCGACTATGTCTTGCTGGCGCCGATCGAAGTGGCGCAGGTCGAGACCGTCGCGGTCAAGCGCGGCGACCGTGTTGTATCAGGCACGCCGGTAGTGACTCTCGAAAGCGCCGACGCAAAAATCGCCGTCGCCCAGGGAGAGGCCGCGCTCGCCCAGGCGCAGGCGCAGCTGGCCGACCTGCAGATCGGCAAGCGGCCGGAGGAGATCGCGGTGCTGAAGGCCGAGGTCGACATGGCCAAGGCCCAGGCCACGGATGCCAAGCGCAAATACGACCGCGCCGCCGACCTGTTCAAGCGCGGTGCCGGCACGCAGGCCGACTACGACACCGCCGCCGCGACGCTGGAGACCGCCAATGCGCAGGTCGGCCAGGCGCAGGCCAACCTCGCCGTCGGCGGTCTGCCTGCGCGTCCCGAAACGATCAAGGCGGCAGACAATCAGGTCAAACAGGCGCAGTCGGCGTTGGAACAGGCTGAGTGGCGGCTATCGAAGCGCGTGCTGGCGGCACCCTCGCCCGGCCGCATCAATGACGTCATCCGCAATCCCGGCGACACCGCCGGTCCGACCGCGCCTGTCATTTCGATGTTGCCGGACGGTGCGGTAAAGCTCAGCGTCTATGTCCCGGAAAGTGCGTTCTCGTCGATCAAGGTCGGCACGCTGCTTGTCGTCCATTGCGACGGCTGCGGGCCGGAGGTGAAGGCGCGCGTCAGCTATGTCTCGCCCGACCCGGAATTCACCCCGCCGGTGATCTACTCGCTCGAGAACCGGCAGAAGCTGGTCTACCTCGTCGAGGCGCGGCCTGAGGGCAAGGCGCAAGCGCTGCAGCCGGGACAGATCGTCGATGTCGAGCTGGCGGCCTCCGCAAAATGAACGCCATCGACGTTCATGGCCTGGTCAAGCGTTTCGGCGACAAGACTGTCGTCGACCATGTGACGATGACGGTGGCCGAGGGCGAGATCGTCGGCTTTCTCGGGCCCAACGGGTCCGGCAAGACGACGACCATCCGCATCATGTGCGGCCTGCTGACGCCCGACGAGGGCGAGGGTACGGTGCTGGGTTTCAACATCCGCACCGAGTCGCTCCGCATCAAGCGCGAAGTCGGCTACATGACGCAGAAATTCTCGTTCTACGAGGATTTGACGATCGGCGAGAATCTCGAATTCGTGGCGCGGCTCTACCGGCTGAAACCGGTCGAGGAGCATGTGTCGAAAACGCTGGAAGAGCTTGGCCTGACGAGCCGCCGCAACCAGCTCGCCGGCACGCTGTCGGGCGGCTGGAAGCAGCGGCTGGCACTGGCCGCCTGCATCATGCACAAGCCGAAGCTGCTGCTGCTCGACGAGCCGACCGCCGGCGTCGATCCGAAGGCGCGGCGCGAATTCTGGGACGAGATCCACCGGCTGGCGAGCGGCGGTCTGACCGTGCTGGTGTCCACCCACTACATGGACGAAGCCGAGCGCTGCCACCGAATCAGCTACATCTCCTACGGCAAGATGCTGGCCACCGGCACGGTGGACGAGGTGGTGACGAATGCCGGTCTGACCACCTTCGTGCTGCAGGGACCGCGCCTCGACCAGGTCGCCGATGCACTCAGGGACCGGCCCGGCGTCGACCAGGTGGCGCCGTTCGGCGCGACGCTGCATGTCGTCGGCTCCGACAAGGCAAAGCTCGAAAAGGCGCTCGCCGATGTCGAGAAGGAGCACAAGGGTGTCAGCGTAAAACCCGGCGAGACCAGCCTCGAGGACGTCTTCATTCAGTTCATGTCCGGCTCGAAGGACAATATGGCATGAACAGCGTCTTCTCCTTCGCCAGGCTCGGTGCGCTGCTGATCAAGGAATTCATCCAGATGCGGCGCGACCGCATCACCTTCGCCATGATGCTGGGCGTGCCGCTTTTGCAGCTGGTGCTGTTCGGCTACGCCATCAACAACGATCCCAAAAGCCTGCCTGCCGCACTGGTGGCGACCAGCAACGACCCCTACACCCGCGCCATTGTCGCGGCCCTGCAGACGACCGGCTACTACCGCTTCGACCATGTTGCGCAAAGTGCCGAGGCTGCCGAATTCCTGATGGCGCGCGGCGATGTCGCCTTCGTCGTCACCATCCCGGCCGATTTCGGCCGCCGGGTGGAGCGCGGCGACAATCCGCAGATACTCATCGAGGCCGACGCCACCGACCCGGCCGCTGCCAGCGGCGCCATCTCGACGCTAAGCAAAGTGGCCAGCCAGGCGCTGCTTCGGGCGCAAGGGATGCAGGAGGCGGCGAGTGAGGCCGCCAGGGGCCAGCTCGATGTGGTGGTGCACCAGCGCTACAATCCGGAAGGCATCTCGCAATACAACATCGTGCCCGGCCTGCTCGGCGTCATCCTGCAGATGACCCTGGTGATGATGACCTCGATCGCGCTGACCCGCGAGACCGAGCGCGGCACTATGGAAAACCTGCTCGCCATGCCGTCCAGCCCGTTCGAGATCATGCTGGGCAAGGTGCTGCCCTATCTGGTGGTCGGCGGCGTCCAGGTGGTCGTCGTGCTGGCGGCGTCGAAGCTTCTGTTCGCCATTCCTTTCACCGGCTCGATGTCGCTGCTGCTTACAGCCGTATTGGTGTTCGTGCTGGCGCTGGTGCTGCTTGGCTACACCATCTCGACCATCGCCCGCACGCAGATGCAGGCGCTGCAGCTGACCTTCTTCTTCTTCCTGCCGTCGATCCTGCTGTCCGGCTTCATGTTCCCCTATCGCGGCATGCCGGGCTGGGCGCAGACCTTCGGCGAGATTTTTCCGCTGACGCATTTTCTGCGCATCACCCGCGCGGTGATGCTGAAGGGCGCCGAACTGCCGGCGGTTGCGGGCGAGATCGCCTGGCTGGTCGGGTTCGTGGCCTTGTTTGCCGGCGTCGCATTGGTGCGGTTCAGGCGCACGCTCGACTGAGCGTTCAGGAATTGAGCGATCGCGGACCGCTGACGAACGGACTGCCCCTGACATAGAACCGCAGCGGGCGGTCAGCATCCTTCGTGATGCCGATGCGGATGCCTTGGCCGATGTCGCCGGCCTGATGCTCGTCGGCTGCCAGCCATAGCGGGCCTTGGCGGCACAGATCGAGGCCGTCCAGCGAACGGTCGATGCGCAATGCCTGGGCGAGCCGCCCCGGCCCGCGCGCCAGGTCGCGCAGGCGCTCCACGCCCCGGTTCAGCCGCATGATGGCGATGCCTTCGAGCGGCTCCAGCGCCCGGATCAGCACGCCGGTGCCGGTGCCCGGCCCCTCGCTCGAGACATTGAGCATCCAGGAGACCCCATAGGCGAGGTAGACGTAGGCGTGTCCGGGCCCGAGGAACAGCGAACGGTTGCGCGGCGTCATGCCGCGATAGCCGTGCCCGGCGGCGTCGCCGGTGACATAGGCCTCGGTCTCGACGATACGGCCGCTGACGATGCCTTCCGGCAGCTCCCGCACCACGAGCTTGCCGATGAGATAGCGGGCGAGATCGGCCGTATCGTCAGGCAGTTCGGCACGATCGAGCGGATGGTGGCTGGTCATGCTACCGCCGTCTTTCAAGGTATCCGTTCGACCCCTTGCGCGCGCGACTGTCCCGGCTCGAACGGATCGCCGAAATACTGGGTCTCGCGAACCACTTTGCCATCGACGAACTCCATGATGCTCACCGTATAGGACGGAATCCCGTCATAGGTCAGGACATATTCGGTGATCCAGAGGTCGCCTGACCCGGTGATCCGCCGCACGGCAAAGCGCTTCCGGTTGGGCTGCGTGGCGCGCGACGACTGGATGTTGTGCCGTCCGCTGATGCGCTCGCCTGATTGCGGATAATCGAGCACCGCGTCCTCGCGATAGATCTGATGCTCCGTCTCGAGATCATCGGCATCGGAGGCAGCCCAATGGCGATCGAGAGCCGCCCTTATCTCAGCGTCTGCCATATCGGTTCTCAGGCCGCGGCCATGATCTCGGCATAGGTGGTGAAATCGACATTGCCGCCTGACAGCACGACGGCGACGCATTTGCCCGACAGTTCGATCTCGCCTGACGAGAGCGCCGCCAGCGCCACGCAGCCGCCGGGTTCGACCACCAGCTTGAGATGGGCCATGGCGTCGCGCACCGCCTGTGCGGCCGCCTTGTCGGAGACGGCGATGGCGCCGGCGAGGTTCTTGCGGTTGATCTCGAAGGTGATCGCGCCGGGCTCTGCGGTGAGGATGGCATCGCAGATCGAACTGTGGCCGGGCTCGTTGGAAACCCTTTTTCCTTCGATCAGCGAGCGGCGGGTGTCGTCGAAATGCTCGGGCTCAACGGCCCAGACTGCTGTGGCCGGCGAGGCATCCTTGACGGCGATCGAAATGCCGCTCGTCAGGCCGCCGCCTCCACAGGGAATGACGACCGCATCGAGGCTGACGCCGAGCGCTTTTGCCTGGCACATCAGTTCGAGACCGATCGTGCCCTGGCCGGCGATGATGGCCGGATCGTCGAAAGGAGGCACCAGCACCATGCCCTTGTCCATGTAGGGTCGCACCACCGTCATGCGGTCGTCGCGAAAGCGGTCGAACGGCACCACTTCGGCGCCCATCTTGCGGACATTGGCGATCTTCATCGCCGGCGCGTCGGCCGGCATGGCAATGACCGCCTTGACGCCGAACATGGCAGCCGCCGCGGCGACGCCCTGAGCATGGTTGCCTGAGGAGAAGGCGACGACGCCGCGGCTGCGCTCTTCTTCGCTCAGCGAAGACAGTTTGTTGTAGGCGCCGCGGAATTTGAACGAGCCGGTGCGCTGCAGCGTCTCCGGCTTGAACAGGATGCGGCCGCCGAAGCGTTTGTTGAGTTCCAGCGATTCGATCAAGGTCGTTTCGGCGATCAGGCCGGAGAGCCGCGCGGCGGCGGCATGGATGTCGGCGATGCCGGGAAGCGTGGTCATGGCGAAGTCCTGAAAGGGATGAGATCGGCGCATGGTGCACGCAAAGGCAGGCCACGCACCAATGAAAAAATGTGACCGTTACAAAGTTTGGCGGGCATGAGCGGCGACGAGGGTCAAACTGGCCCACCTCTCCCGCCTTTATCCGCCGGGCCGCATCGGCTAAGGGCGGGGGAGCAGAATCCCGGACCGCCAGACATGACCGCCAAGCCAAAACCCCTGTTCCTCGGTATCGACACCGGTGGCACCTATACCGATGCCGTGCTGTGGTCGGAACAAGGCGGGCCAAAAGGCAAGGTGCTGGCCAAGGCCAAGGCGCTGACCACGCGGCACGATCTTGCTGTCGGCATTTCCGGCGCGGTCGATGCGGTGCTGGGAAAATCGGCCACCGATCCGGCCGCGATCAAACTCGTGTCGATGTCGACGACGCTCGCCACCAATGCGCTGGTCGAGGGCCAGGGTGGGCGTGTGGCGCTCATCATGATCGGCTTTACCGGGGCCGACCTTGCGCGCGACGGGCTGAAGACGGCGCTCGGCACCGATCCGGTGGTGTTTTGTCCGGGCGGCCATGACGTGCACGGCAATGCGGCCAAGCTCGATCTGTCGGGGCTGGAAGCAGCACTCCCTGAACTCGGCGCCTCGGTGTCGGGCTTTGCCGTGTGCGCCTATTTCGCCACCCGCAACCCGGCGCATGAACTCGCCGCGCGCGACCTCATCCGCGAAAAGACCGGCCTGCCGGTGACCGCCAGCCATGAATTGTCGGCCAAGCTCGGCGGTCCGCGTCGCGCGCTCACCACCCTGCTCAACGCCAGGCTGATCTCGATGATCGACCGGCTGGTGGCGGCAACCGAAGGATTTTTGGAAGCCCGCAACATCGCAGCGCCCCTGATGGTGGTGCGCGGCGATGGCGCGCTGGTTTCGGCGGCGTTTGCCCGCCAGCGGCCGATCGAGACCATCCTCTCCGGCCCGGCCGCCAGCCTGGTCGGCGCCCGCCACATGACGGGCCTGGACAACGCCATGGTGTCCGACATTGGCGGCACCACCACCGATGTCGCCGTGCTCGATGGTGGCCGGCCCCGGCTCGACCCCGAAGGCGCCACCGTCGGCGGCTTCCGCACCATGGTCGAGGCGGTCGCCATGCGCACCTTCGGCCTCGGCGGCGATTCCGAAGTGGCGCTGGAAGATGGCGCGCTCAACCCGAAAATCCTGCTCGGGCCGCGCCGCCTGGTGCCACTGGCGCTGGCCGGCATGATGCATGGTGTTTCCGTGACATCGGAGCTCGAGCGCCAGCTCAGGGCGCCCAACCCCGGCCGCATGGACGGCCGCTTTGCGTTGCGCACCGGCGTGCCGGACAGGCTCGCCGCCGGCCTGACCGCGCCCGAGGCGAAACTGTATGAACTGATTGGCGCTGTGCCGCTCGCCATCGACAGGCTGCTGACCTCGAACGCCCAGAACGCGACGCTGAACCGGCTGGTGTCGCGCGGGCTGGTGCATATCTCGGGCTTCACGCCCTCGGATGCCGCCCATGTGCTGGGCAAGCAGGCCAATTGGGATCCCACTGCTGCCCGGCTCGGCGCCGAACTGTTTTCCCGCAAGCGCGACGGCCGCGGCCAGAACATCGCGCCGTCTCCAGAGGTGATTTCCGAACGGGTGCTGCTGACGCTGACGCGCTGGTCGGCCGAATACATTCTGGAGACCGCCTTTGCCGAAGACGGGCTGGATGGCGCCGCCACCGTCGCGCATGCGCTGGTGCAGCGCGCCGTCGATTCCCATCCCGGCATCGCAAGGCTCAGCGTCGCGCTCGATCGTCCGGTCATTGGCCTCGGCGCCTCGGCGCCGCTGCACTATGCCGGCTTGGCCGAGCTGGTCGGTAATGAGTGCGTGGTGCCGGAGGATACCGACGTCGCCAACGCGCTCGGCGCCGTCGTCGGCCAGGTCCGCGTCTCCGCCGAAGCCCGCGTCAGCCAGCCCAGGGAAGGTTTGTTTCGTTTGGCCTCGGGGCAAACGGTGCGCGACTTCACGGACGAGGCCAAGGCGATCGCGGCAGCGGAGGCTGATGTGCGGGCGATTGTGGCCGAGCGGGCGAAGGATGCCGGCACGGATAATGCCGAGATCGACGTTTCGACCGAGTTCAAGGTGTCTACGGTTGAGGCCCAACGGATGTTTATCGAAGCGCATGTGGTGGCGGTTGCATCGGGTCGGCCGAGGATTGCGGTTTAATGCATGTCGCCCAGAAGTGTGCCGCGGTTCTGGGACAACGACATGCATCAAAACAAAGACTTAAAGCGCGTCGTATGAATCCGTTCAGCGCGACGCGCTTTAGGGTAATCTCCCCCCTTGTGGGGGAGATGGCCGGCAGGCCAGAGGGGGGCGCTGTCCCGCCGACCTCTCATCGACGCTCACCCCGCGACTCGGCCTGTTTCGATCGGTCATGGAAAGGTTTGCGTTCCTTCGCGCCCCCCTCTGCCCTTCCGGGCATCTCCCCCACGAGGGGGGAGATCAGCAGCTTCAAATTCCCCGCCTTCACCCTAAGCTGAATTGACCCTTCACCCCCGACATGCCAAAGGCCGCAAAGCCTTTCATCTGGAGAAGCCCTGATGACCGATCGCGTCGAGATCGCCGGATTGCGGATTGCCCGCGAACTGCATGACTTTGTCGGCGAAGCGCTGCCGGGTACCGGTATTGCCGCCGACGCCTTCTGGAACGGCTTTTCGTCCATCGTCCATGATCTCGCGCCGAAGAACCGGGCGCTGTTGGCCAAACGCGACGCCATGCAGGAACAGATCGACGCCTGGCACCGCGCCAATGGCGCGCCCATCAATATGGAGGCCTACAAAACCTTCTTGCGTGAGATCGGCTATCTCGTGCCCGAAGGGCCGGCCTTTTCCGTGTCGACCGACAATGTCGACCCCGAGATCGCCACCGTTGCCGGGCCGCAGCTGGTGGTGCCGGTGATGAATGCGCGTTATGCGACCAACGCCGCCAATGCCCGCTGGGGCTCGCTCTATGATGCGCTCTACGGCACCGACGCCATTGCCGAGACCGGTGGCGCCGAGAAGGGTAAAAGCTTCAACCCCGTGCGCGGCGCCAAGGTGGTTGCCTGGGCGAAGAGTTTTCTGGACGAGTCCGTGCCGCTCACCTCGGGCAAATGGGCCGGCGTGAACGGGCTGACGGTTTCGGGTGGCACCTTGCGGCTCGGCGCCGGCGCCGGCGGCACCACGCTGGCCAACCCGAAACAATTTGCCGGCTATCGCGGCGACGGTGCCAACCCGGAAGCCATCCTGCTGGTCCAGAACGGCCTGCACATCGAGATCCTCATCGACCGCACCAACCAGATCGGCCGCACCGACCCGGCCGGCATTGCCGACGTGATCCTGGAATCGGCGCTGACCACCATCCAGGACTGCGAGGATTCGGTCGCGGCGGTGGATGCCGAGGACAAGGTCATCGTCTACCGCAACTGGCTCGGCCTGATGAAGGGCGATCTGGCGGAGGAAATCAGCAAGGGCGGCAAAACCTTCACGCGCAAGCTCAATCCGGACCGCGCCTGGACCGCGCCCAGTGGTGGCGCGCTGAGCTTGCCCGGCCGCTCGCTGATGCTGGTGAGAAACGTCGGTCACCTGATGACCAATCCGGCCATCCTCGACCGCGATGGCAACGAGGTGCCGGAAGGCATCATGGATGCGGCGCTGACGGCGCTGATCGCGCTGCACGATGTCGGCGCCAACGGGCGGCGGATGAACTCCCGCGCGGGCTCGATGTATGTGGTGAAGCCGAAGATGCATGGGCCGGAGGAAGTCGCCTTCGCAGTCGAGATTTTCGACCGCGTCGAGGCGCTGCTCGGCATGGCCAAAAACACTATCAAGATGGGCATCATGGACGAGGAGCGGCGCACCACCGTCAACCTCAAGGAAGCGATCCGCGCGGCGAAGGAGCGCGTCGTGTTCATCAACACCGGCTTCCTCGACCGCACCGGCGACGAGATCCACACCTCGATGGAAGCCGGGCCGATGATCCGCAAGGGCGACATGAAGCAGGCCGCCTGGATCTCCGCCTATGAGGCGTGGAATGTCGACATCGGGCTCGAATGCGGGCTCGCCGGTCATGCCCAGATCGGCAAGGGCATGTGGGCGATGCCGGATCTGATGGCGGCGATGCTGGAACAGAAGATCGCCCATCCCAAGGCCGGCGCCAACACCGCCTGGGTGCCGTCGCCGACAGCGGCGACGCTGCACGCCACGCACTATCACAAGGTCGATGTCCACGCCGTCCAAGCGGCGCTGAAGAGCCGGCCGAAGGCGAAGCTCGATGATATATTGTCGGTGCCGGTGGCGGTGCGGCCGAACTGGACCCCCGACGAGATCCAGCGCGAGCTCGACAACAATGCGCAAGGCATTCTGGGCTATGTCGTGCGCTGGATCGACCAGGGCGTCGGCTGCTCGAAAGTGCCCGACATCAACGATGTCGGCCTGATGGAAGACCGCGCCACGCTGCGCATCTCCTCGCAGCACATCGCCAACTGGCTGCACCACAAGGTGTGCTCGCAGATCCAGGTGATGGATTCGCTGCGGCGCATGGCAGCGATCGTCGACCTCCAAAATGTCGGCGACCCGCTCTACCGCCCGATGGCCACCGATTTCGACAATTCCATCGCCTTCCAGGCCGCCTGCGACCTGGTGTTTAGAGGCCGCGAACAGCCGAACGGCTATACGGAGCCGGTGCTGCACGCGCGGAGGCTGGAGCTGAAGGCGAAAGAGCGGGCGAATTAGCGCCTGCGTTTCCCTCCCCCTCGAGGGGAGGGTGGCCCGAAGGGCCGGGTGGGGTCCTGCGTGAAGTGCGGCGACTCCCTTCGGACGACACTACAAGCAATGTCATTGCAGAGGCCCCTTCTCGGCTCGGCTCCAAAAAGATCGACCATTCTTCGGCGACCCCCACCCTGCCGCTTCGGGGCCACCTTCCCCTCAAGGAGGAGCGTTACGCCGCCTGCGCTACCCGCTCCGACATCATGCGGTAGGAAATCGCCTCGGCCAGGTGAATTCGGCCGACGGTTTCGCTGGCGTCGAGGTCAGCCAGTGTGCGCGCCACTTTGAGCACGCGGTGATAGGCGCGCGCGGAAAAGCCGAGTTTCTCGCTGGCGTCTTTCAGCAGCGACAGGCCGGCGGCATCCGGCATCGCGATGTCCTCGATAACAGAAGGCGAGCAATGGGCGTTGGTGGTGGCGCTGGTAACGCCCAGCCGCTCGAAACGTTCGCGCTGGATGGTGCGGGCGCGCGCCACGCGCTGGGCGACGGCTGCACTTTTCTCCGCTCGGTCGGGCCGGATCAGGTCGGCGGCCGAGACCGCCGGTACCTCGATCCTGAGATCGATGCGGTCGAGCAGCGGGCCGGAAATGCGCGCCTGGTAGTCGGTGCGGCAGCGCTCACCGCGCAGGCAGCGATAGCCGGGCTCGCCGGCCATGCCGCAACGGCACGGGTTCATCGCCGCCACCAGCTGGATGCGCGCTGGATAGGTGACGCGGTGGTTGGCGCGCGCGATCATGCAGTCGCCGGTCTCCAGTGGCTGGCGCAGCGCATCCAAGGTCTGCGGCGTGAATTCGGGAAACTCGTCGAGGAACAGGACGCCGTTATGGGCAAGCGATACTTCGCCCGGCCGCGCCCTGATGCCGCCGCCGACCATTGCCGCCATCGAAGCCGAATGGTGCGGGGCGCGGAACGGCCGCCGGTCGGTGAGCTTGCCTTCGCCGAGCTCGCCGGCCACCGAGGCGATCATCGAGACTTCAAGAAGTTCCTTGGGCGCCAGTGGCGGCAGAATTGAAGGCAGCCTCTGCGCCAGCATCGATTTTCCCGAGCCGGGAGGCCCGACCATCAACAGATTGTGGCCGCCGGCCGCCGCCACTTCCAGCGCCCGCTTGGCGCTTTCCTGGCCCTTGATGTCTGAAAGGTCGGGCAGGTCGCGGGCCGAGACATGGATGCCGGGCTCGGGCCGCGACAGCACCTGCGTGCCGCGAAAATGATTGGCGATGGCAATCAGGCTGCGCGGCGCCAATATGTCGAAATCCTTGCCCGCCCAGGCCGCTTCCGGCCCGCAGCCGAACGGGCAGATCAGGCCTTTTCCCTCGGCATTGGCGCCGATCGCCGCCGGCAGCGCACCGGCGACCGTGGCAATGGTGCCGTCGAGCGACAATTCTCCGAGCACGACATAGGAGGCCAGCATGTCGCCCGGAATGGCGCCAAGGGCGGCCATCAGGCCGAGCGCGATCGGCAGATCGTAATGGCTGCCTTCCTTGGGCAGATCGGCCGGAGCGAGGTTGACCGTCACCTTCTTCGACGGCATCGACAGGCCCGACGCATGGAGGGCCGCCTGCACCCGCTCGCGGCTTTCGGCCACCGCCTTGTCGGCCAGGCCGACAATCTGCATGCCGACCTTGCCCGGCGCGATCATCACCTGGACATCGACCGGTACGGCCTCGATGCCCTGGAAAGCAACCGTGCGAACCCGCGCCACCATCTTGCTCTGCCCCCGGATATCGGCTCGCCTCGGCCTTGTGGTTCGGACCGCGAGCGACGTCAGGACAAGACAACCATAGATTTCAGGCCAAGGCAAGAACATTACAGGAACATACTCGCCTTCAGCCACTACGATGTCGCGCTGGCCGACCGCTCATCCGAAGTGGCATCGTTTTCGCCGCAAGCTTCGAAGCCATCCTCACGGGATATGTTTCGCCCGGCGACTTGGCGCCAGCGTCCATGGCGGCGAAGGTTATTCTTGCTCCGAGGTAACAAAACAGGCCCGACTAGGCCGCTAACGGTACGCCGCGGGTCCTTCGTCCTGCACGGGATCGGTCTGAAGGATGCTCACCGCCGCCTCCGCTGGACTGAGGCCCAGGTACAATGTTGGTCTCTGTTGCCGTTGTGCTTAGGATTGTGCAGTTCGCAACGAGCCGAAGGCGCCAATAATACGCCATGTCTGGTTGCTCGAAAAGAGTCTTGCCGTTGCCCAAGAGAAGCTGCGTCTATTTGGACTCCGCATCGACAAGAAAATAACGAGGTGCTAATATACCGTGGGGCGATCGTATTTCCGCCGCTGTTCGACGGCGGGACGAAGTTTTGGCAAGGGGGCTGAAATGACAAATCCGGATCATGACCAGACTACCGATCATGCCAGTGACGCGATTGAACGAGGACCTTTGCCAGCAGGACCACCTTGGCGCCTCGTTGTAGGAGCAGTTTTCGGTGGTCTTGTTCTCCTAGGCTTCTTTTATATTGCAGTTAGGGCTGCAGATGGGGGGCCTCAGATTGTCTGTAACGCATTCTACCCACTGACTGCGTTCTTCGCCTTGGGTACAGCCATGGCTGGCGCATTCATAGGCGGAGAGATTGGCGCGAAAGGCACGCTCCCAATTGGTCAATTTGGCTACGCCGCGGTTGGCGGCATTGCCGGCCTGATTACAGTATTCCTAATTTCCTTTTTTACTTACGATTCCTTCTGCCATGGTGGGGAACAGGTGGGCCTTCAACTTGAGATTCAGGACATTCCTAAAAGTTTGGTGGCAACAGAGCTGCCGGCGGATTTTTGGGTACAGAAACGGCGAGATGAAGTCCTGGTCATCAGGTTTGACGAAAATCCGGTCGGCCGTCGCGACTCTACTTTATTGTTACGCTTCGACAAGTCGAGGGAATGCCGGATAGATGTCGTAGAATACCAGCAAAATGAAATTGCATCGAAAGAGAAAGACCTAAAGGACACATCATTTCTCGAGAAATGGAAAGAACGACCGAAAATTATCGTCAAATTTAATCCGCAGTATGTCGGTGATGCCGAAGCAACCCGCTACGCTGTATCAAATTGCCTAATATCTTCGTCCCATCCCGGCTTACCTAGCCAATCGGTGGAGAACAAAATCGAATCCGATGGAATTATGTTGAGCCTTACGAGGTTAAAGCAATTGGCGCCTCTCGTCGGTCAACCTTCGGAGTTCCCCATTCCTCCTCCTATAGAGACCGACAAGCTGGGGAGTCTTTCTCCACCGGGTGCTGAACCGTTCGCTCGGTTTTCAGGGTTTTGGATTGGGTCCGCATACGCAGCCGGAGAGGACTATCAATCTCTGCTGAACGATTTGACCGGCAGCGACGAACGCAAGGCTGCCGACGCCAAAAAGACATTAGGCAGCGATGGAACGCACTACGGCGTTGAGTTGCGGAAAAGTCTAAGGGATGAACATCTCACGGATCGGGCCCGCGCAGCGGTCCTGGACATGCTGGTAGAGCTGATTAATAGCGGGCAGAGCGATTTGACACCTGGGAAAGGCATTCGCGACCTCAGAAAATCGATCACACTATTTGATGATTCCGACTATGGGCTGCTAATCTCTCTGTTGAACTCCCCCGACCCTACTCTGCGCTATCAGGCAAGGCGTCTCATCCAGCGATTTCCTGTTGACCGATTTGTTCTCGGGTTTCAGCAAATTGAGGTAGGAAAACTATTCTCACAATTATGGAGTGGCTGCAACCCGATGCCTGCCTACTGACTTAAACGTGGATGTTGCACTGTTAGACTACGCGCGGGCGCTCATTATTATAAATAGAGACTTCAATACGGTGAAAGGTGCCGGTCCAGTAGGCCCCGCAGCTCTAGCTGCAGCAAAGGGTTTTATGAAACGCCTGTCGTCGAGTGAGGCGAACTATGTTTATCCCGCCCATATCCTATACATGTCCCTGCTTCGCCCTGGGGTTAGCTGGCAAAACCTCACCAAGGAAGCCGCGCAGGTGCAAAGCGCGACAGTGGGAAGTGCTGGCGGCTTAATGAGTGGCCAAGAGTTTCGACAGGTGGCCGGTTTGACGGGCACCGGTTTCTTGGAGCTGTTTTATTCTCCCCGGGACGGTTCCGCGTTTGGCAAAGCAGACGTTAGATACATCCAAGGTATATTGGCGCAGGCGGGCGAATATTCCTTTGTAAAATTCAAAGACGAATACACCGAGTGGCGATACGGATGGATACAGTTCTCCACGGCCGCGTCTCCGAATTTAATTAGCTGGGCCGAGAGCCCACCTGAGGTTGCTTTTTGCTTTCAGCGGGACCATCAGGTCGAGCAAGGGAGATTTTTGGTTCGCTGCTTTAAGTATCTTAATCTTTGCTTACAACAGCAGCAGCGCGATCAGGGACAACGTACCGGCTGCCGGCTTTCTGCTGGGCTTGGTAGTTCTCCTTCATGGAAGTCAGCGGGACGAGGCGGGGTTCTAGATTCGTGGTTCCTATACTCTGCCAGCGCGCTTACACGACCTTTTCCGGAATTCGCGAAAACTGCACAGCTATAGAACTGCTTGTCGTGATTGCAGTCGACTTAGCCGGCCGCTTGCCAGGATTTGCATTGGACATGCGTCGCTATGGTCGGATCCTCATGTGCCCACCACCAGTCATATTTCCACGCGGAAGCGGGCAGCTTCGCCATCGTGGCCAGATACTCAAAGCTCATCGTCATGACGCCGCTTGAATACGAAAGCAGATGGTCGGGCCAAAGATCACAAGTCGCCATGTCGGCAATCTCCACAAGTCGAACCGAGCTCGCAATCCGTTCCGTCACCGCTTACTTTCGCTTCGCCTCAACCGCGTCCCAGAACAGGCTTGCAATATCCGCGCCGCCGAAGCGTTGCACTTCGCGCACGCCGGTTGGCGAGGTCACGTTGATCTCGGTCATGTAGTCGCCGATGACGTCGATGCCGACGAGGATGAAGCCGCGTGCTTTCAGGGACGGCCCGATGCGGGCGCAGATCTCGCGTTCGCGTGTCGTCAGCTCGGTCTTTTCGGCACGGCCGCCGACATGCATGTTGGAGCGCGAATCATGGTCGGCCGGTACCCGGTTGATGGCGCCGACCGCTTCGCCGTCGATCAGGATGATGCGCTTGTCGCCCTTGCGCACGTCCTTGAGATAGCGCTGGACGATATAGGGCTCGCGCGACAGTTGGGCGAACATTTCGAGCAGTGAGGCGAGGTTGCGGTCGCCCTCCTTGAGATGGAAGATGCCGGCGCCGCCATTGCCGTAGAGCGGCTTGACGATGATGTCGCCGAATTCCTTGCGGAAGGCCGCGACCTCCTGGGGATCCTTGGTGATCAGCGTTTCGGGCATCAGATCGGGGAATTCGGTGACGAAGATCTTTTCCGGGCTGTTGCGCACCCAGGCCGGGTCGTTGACGACCAGTGTCTTGGGATGGATACGCTCGAGGATGTGTGTGGTGGTGATATAGTTCATGTCGAAGGGCGGGTCCTGGCGCAGCAGGATCACATCCATCTCCGACAGGTCGGTGCGCACTTTGTCGCCCAGCGTATAATGATTGCCCTTCTCGTCGCGGAGCTTCATCTCTTCGATGCGGGCAAACACCTTGCCGCCCAGCATCGACAGCCGGTCGGGCGTATAGTGGAACAGTTGGTGGCCGCGCCGCTGCGCCTCCAGCGACAGCGCAAACGACGTGTCGCCGGCGATCGAGACGGTGGAGACATGGTCCATCTGGACGGCGATCTTCAGGGGCATCTTCCGGTCTCCAGCAGGCTCTGTCGCCGATATACGGAACTTGGCGGCTTCTGCCAATCGCGCTTGCTTGGCCCAGACCTTTAACGGTCGAAGACCAGCCGGGAGTAACCGAGGAACGACAGCGCCATGGCGACCGGCGAGGCGACGGCAAGTGCGGCCAGCGGCGGCAGCGCCGGCAGCGCAAACAGGATGGCGCAGTAGACGAGATAGTTGACGATGCTGGTGGCGATGCCGACGCCGCCATAGCGCGCGCCCTCCTGCGCCACGCCGCGGCTCGACGGCGAAAAGGTCAGGTGCCGGTTGATCTGCCAGGTGACGCACAGCGCAAAGCCGATCGACAGGACACGGGCGACGAAGGGACCGAGCGGCGTCAGCGCCAAGAGCAGCCAGAGCGCCGCGGCATCGGCGACGAAACCAACGCCGCCTGCCAGGACGAAGCGGGCGAGCCGGCTCACGGCTCAGGCGGCCCGGGGCGTCTTGCCCGGTTCGGCCTTCGGGATTTCACCAGTGCGTTCGCGCCGTTCGACCCGGCCTGACGGCACCGAGAGATAAAAAATGCGCTTCTGCTCGGCGCGTCCGCGCGATACCGAATCGAGGATCAATCCGGTCACCATCGCAAGCATCGAGAGCAGCAGCAGGCCGACCGACAGCACCCAGGTCGGCATGCGCGGCACGAGGCCGGTCTGGGCGAATTCGATCAGCACCGGCGTCATCAGGGCAAGGCTCGACGCCAGGAAGAAAATCGCGAAGGCGCCGAAGAAGCGCAGCGGCTGCGTTTCCTTCATCAGCATGGCGAACATCCACAGGATCCTGGCGCCGTCGCGATAGGTCGACAGCTTCGACGACGATCCCTCAGGCCGGCGGCCATAATCGAGCGCGATCTCGCTCACCGGCAGTTTGAGCTGCGAGGCATGCACCGACATTTCGGTCTCGATCTCGAAGCCGCCGGAAACCGCGGGAAAGCTCTTGACGAAACGCCTCGAGAAGACGCGGTAGCCGGAGAAGATGTCGGTGAAGTCGGTGCCGAACAGCCGCTTGTAGAGGCTGTTGAAGATGCGGTTGCCAAAGGCATGGCCGGAACGGCCGGCATCGTCGGTGACGCCGCGCCTGGTGCCAACCACCATGTCGCAGCGCTCGGTCTGCAGGATGTTGATCAGCAGCGAGGCATCTTCCGGCGCATAGGTGCCGTCGCCATCGGCCATCAGATAGATGTCCGCATCGATGTCGGCGAACATGCGCCGCACGACATTGCCCTTGCCCTGGCGCGGCTCGCGGATGACGATGGCGCCGGCCGCGCGGGCCTTTAATGCCGTCAGGTCGCGCGAATTGTTGTCATAGACATAGATCTCGGCCGATGGCAGCGTCTCGCGAAAGCGCCGCACCACCTCGGCGATGGTCAGTTCCTCATTGTAGCAAGGCAGGAGCACGGCAATGGCCGGCTCATGGCGGACTTCGTGCGGCATTTCCGTCTCCCGACGCCCGGCGGAGCCTCCGGCCGCGCTCATATGCGGCCTCGCTCAGGCGACTTTACTATTTATTGAAGCTGTTAAGGCTAGGTTTAAGGCCGCAGTCTTTCCGACGAAGGTCATGATGATGAACGCAGCCAAGGCGGGTGCTTCCTCCTGGAAGTCCGATATGACGCTGGCGCTGCTTGCCATGCTGGTGGTGCTGGCCGTCAATGCCGCCACGGGCTTTCGCGAATTGAGCAATGCCGGCGGCGACAATGACAGCCTGCTGCGGCTGGTCGAGGTTCGCGACATGCTGGCCGGCCAGGGCTGGTTCGACCTGCATCAGTACAGGATGGGGCCGGAAGGCGGTTTCGTCATGCACTGGTCGCGGCTGGTCGACGCACCGCTCGCCGCCATCATCCTCGCCGCCTCGGCGCTGACCGGCAGCATGGCCATGGCCGAAGCGATCGCACAGGTGCTGTGGCCGTCGCTGCTGTTTTGCCTGGCGGTGTTTTTTACAGCCCGTGCGGCACGCAGCTTCGCCGGCGTCGGCGCCGTGCTGCCCGCTATCGTCATCGGCGCGGCGGCGCTGCATTTCATCGGCATTTTCTTGCCGGGTGCGCTCGATCATCACAATGTCCAGCTGACGCTGACCATGGCCAGCCTCAGCCTGCTGCTCGAGGTGCCGGCGCGTCGCTGGGCGGCGCTGATTTCCGGGCTGTGTGCGGCCCTGACGCTGGCCGTCGGCATGGAAACCGCGCCCTATGTCGCCACCATCGGCGCCTGCATCGCTTTGCTGTTCGTCGTCGATCCCGGCGGCGAACGCCGGATCGCCAGGGATTTCGGTCTCGGCTTTGCCGGGGTTTCAGCCCTCGTCTTCGTCACCACCATCCCGCCATCGGCCATGGGCCAGCCGCAGTGCGATGCCTTCTCGGCTGTGCAGTTCGTGGTGGCGGCAATCGCCGGACTGGGGCTTGCCGCCGTGACGTCGCTCACGGTGTCCAATGGCACGGCCAGCCGCCGCCTGATCTCGCTTAGCCTGCTCGCGCTTGTGCTGGGCGCCGTCGTCGTGGCGCTGTTTCCGCAATGCCTTGCGGCTCCCTACGCAAACCTCGATCCGCGCCTCAAGGAATTGTGGCTCGATCACATCGACGAGGCGCAGTCGCTGTTCAGTATTGCCGTCAATGAGCCGGCCTCGCTGGCGGCGCGCTATGTCACGCCGCTGGTGGCGATCGCGCTGATGGCGCTTCGCCTGTGCGGACCATGGCGCAGCCAGGACAGCCTCGTCGGCGCCTTGCTGGTCGGCGCCTTCATCGTCAGCGCCTGGCAGGTCCGCGGCTCGACATTCTCGATCGCCTTTGCCGTCATCCCGCTGTCGGCCTGGATCGCAAGCTGGCGCGAACGGGCGAGGATCAGCCCTGCGCGCAGCGTATCGCTGCGCATGGCGGCAGTCTGGGTGGTGTCGGTGAATGCCGTCTGGGCCGGTGCTGCCGCCGCGACGTCGAGCGTATTCGAGGCCAGCAAGGTCTCGGTCGAGGCACAGGACACCGACAGCGATCCGTCCTGCGAGCGCAAGGCCTCTTTCGCGGCGTTGGCCCGGCTGCCGGACACCACGGTGCTTGCCATTTCCAATCTCGGCTCGCCCATCCTGGCCTATTCCGGGCACCGCGTCTTTGCCGGCCCCTATCATCGCAACATCGCCGGCGACCTGCTTGCGCTTGATGCCTTCCTCGGATCGGCGGACCAGGCGAGGATGATCGCGGCGGCTCACCACGTCGGCCTGATGGCGCTCTGCCGCGGCAGCGCCGAAAGCAAGATGCTTGCCGCCAAGGCGCCGCAAGGCTTCCTGGCCGGGCTGATGCAGGGAAGCGTCCCCGATTGGCTTGAACCAGTGGCCGAAACGCGCGGAACCCCGGTCGAACTCTACCGCGTCCGCTAAAGCATCATTCGCCAGCGAAAATCGATTTCGCGATACGCTTCCTAAACGCTTTGCTGCCAGTCTCAGCCTAAATTTCGGGCGTCACAAACAGGGATACCGATGCAAACGACGTTTGGCACCGGGCAGGCAAGCAGGGAAAACTCGGATCTGGCGTTCACCGATGCGCTGACCGGGCTTGGCAACCATCGCCGCTTCTTCGACAAGGTCGATCGCCTGATCAGCGACCGTGCAGACGATCCCGCGCCGTTCACGGTCGGCATTCTCGACCTCGACGGCTTCAAGCCGATCAACGATCTGTTCGGCCACAAGGCCGGCGACGACATATTGATCCAGGTGGCGATGCGGCTGCGCGCCTCGATGGACAGCCACTCTACGGTCTGCCGCATCGGCGCCGACGAATTCGCCTTCCTCTACCCGATGGTGTTCTCGGAGGAGGCGGCGGCCGAGAAGTCGCGCATGATGATCGAAATCCTGTCGGCGCCCTACGATGTCGGCGAACGCACCGCCAGGCTTTCGGCGTCGGTCGGCTGCTCGCTGTTTTATTCCGGCGACGAAACCACGGAAATCCTCGTCAACAAGGCCGAAACGGCGCTCTACCACGCCAAGCGTTCGGGCCGTGGCCGCGTCGTCGTCTACACCCGCGAAATGGAAGAGGCGGCCAAGCGCGTCACCCGCATCGAACAGGCGCTGCGCCGCGCCGTCTCGGCCGGTGAGGTCGAGCCGCATTTCCAGCCCATCGTCGATCTGACCACCCGCCGCACCATCGGCTTCGAGACGCTGGCGCGCTGGACCGATCGCGACCTCGGCGTGGTGCCGCCGACCGTGTTCATCCCGATCGCCGAAGAGCGCGGCATCATCGGCCCGCTATCGCAGCTGGTGCTGCGCAAGGCGACCGAAGCGGCGCGCAGCTGGCCGAAGGACCTGTTCCTGTCCTTCAACCTGTCGCCCTCGCAGCTCGTCGACCAGAACACTGGCCTGCATATATTGTCGATCCTCGACCGCACCGGCTTCGATCCGCGACGGCTGGAGATCGAGATCACCGAAACCGGCCTGATGAACGATCCGGCCTCGGCCGAGAAGATCGTCGAGGACCTGCGTCGCGTCGGCATCCGCGTCTCGCTCGACGATTTCGGCACCGGCCAGTCCTCGCTCGGCCGCTTGCGCGAATTCCATTTCGACAAGCTCAAGATCGACCGCGCCTTCGTCTCCTCGATCCTCGACGACCGACCGTCGGAACACATCATCCGCGCCATTCTGGCCATGTGTGAAGGGCTCGGCATGGATGTCGTCGCCGAAGGCATCGAGGAGGAGGCGCAGGCCGACCGCCTCGTCCAGTTCGGCTGCGCCGGCGGCCAGGGCTATCTCTTCGGCAAACCGGTCGACGCCGACGCCACGCTCGGCTACCTCCGCGATTCCTATCGCGGCGCCCTCTACGCCAAGGCAGTCTGACCGGCGGTCTGGCCTGCGTCGAGCAAGTCAGCGGCGCGAGCCAAGATCGACTGTGGCCGCCATCTTGCGGCCTTTTGTCTGACATAAGCCAATCAAATCGCCGTTTTCGCCCTTGCTCCCCGGACTTGGCTGGATAGGATGCGCGCCGACCGGACCGGGAGATGAAGATATGATGCCATCGGCCGATTTTGCCGACCTCAGGGGAGCCTCGGTGCTGATCACCGGCGGCGGTTCCGGAATTGGTGCGGCACTGACCGAGGGCTTCGTTCGCCAGGGCGCCCATGTCGCCTTCATCGACATCGCCGATGGCCCAAGCACGCTGCTTGCCGACCGCGTCGAAAAAGAACTTGGCCGGCGACCGCTCTACGTCAAGACCGATTTGCGCGACGTCGAGGCGTTGCGCGCTTCGGCCGCCAAAGCGGCTGAGGCGCATGGCGACGTCACCGTGCTGGTCAACAATGCCGCATGGGACGAACGCCACGACGTCGCCGACGTTACCGTCGAGTTCTGGGACAACAATCTCGCCGTCAATCTGCGCCCGCATTTCTTCACCGCACAGGCGGTGGCGCCGGGCATGAAGCGGGCCGGCGGCGGGTCGATCATCAACTTCACCTCGACCTCCTATCTCATCAACCACCCCGATATGCCGGCCTACACCGCCGCCAAGGCCGGCATACTCGGCCTCACCAAGGGTCTCGCCGGCAAGCTTGGGGTCGATGGCATCCGCGTCAATGCGATTGCGCCGGGCTGGGTGATCACCGAGCGGCAAAGGGAACTCTGGGTCACCGAGGAGAGGCTCGCCGCCCATGTCGCCAAGCAATGCATCAAGCAGGTCATGCAGCCCGACGACATCGTCGGCACGGTGCTGTTCCTGGCCTCCGACGCCTCGCGTATGCTGACGGCGCAGATGTTGATCGTCGACGGGGGTTTCCTGTGAGCGCGGTGAATCAAAATCCGGCAAAAGGCACGCCAGCAGTCGCCGCCGTCGACTGGGGCACGACCCGCATGCGGGTCTGGCTGGTCGACGAGGCGGGCGGGGTGCTTGCCGAGCGTCGCGGCGATGATGGGTTGATCACCGCGCAGCAAAAAGGCTTTTCGACCATCCTCGAGGGCCATCTGGCGGCGCTCGGCGCACCTGACACACTGCCGGTCATCATCTGCGGCATGGCCGGCTCGCGCCAGGGTTGGCTGGAAGCGCCTTACGTCACCGTGCCGGCGCCGCTCAGTGCCATCCTCGCGGGGGCCGCCCGCATTCCCGGCCAGCGCCGCGACATCCGCATCGTGCCTGGCCTGGCGCAGCGCCTGGAAGATGCGCCGGACGTAATGCGCGGCGAGGAAACCCAGCTTGCCGGCGCCGGTTTGCCGGCAAAAGGTCGCCATCTCGTCTGCATGCCCGGCACCCATTCGAAATGGGTTCTGGTCGAAGACGGCGCGGTCGACGGCTTCTGCACCTGCCCGACCGGCGAGCTGTTTTCGGTGCTGGCCACTCACTCGATCCTGCGCCATTCGCTGGGCGAGAGCCCGAAGCCGGTCATTCCGGACAATCCGTTCTTCCAGGAATGGTGCCGCAAGGCTTTGGCCGAGGGCGGCGATGTCACCTCGCGGCTGTTCTCGATCCGCGCCGCCGGCCTGCTGCAGGACCTCAAGGCCGACGATGCCGCCGCTTGCCTGTCCGGCCTGCTGATCGGCGGCGAGATCGCCTCGGCGGGCCGCCGCTATGGCGAAAGCACCACCGCAATCGTGCTGGTCGCCTCGGGGTCGCTAGCAGCCCTCTACCGCCAGGCGCTCGACCTTGCAGGGCTTGCCGTCAGGACGGTCGACGCCGACGAGGCGGTGCGTGCCGGCCTTATCGAGGCAGCGCGGGAAAATGGCATGATCGCCAAATGACTCACCAGAGTGGAGTGACAGCGTGACCCAGACCGCCCCCTTCCCGAAGCTCAAGCGTGGTCTTGTCGCCATTCTGCGCGGCCTCAAACCCAGCGAGGCGGTTGCCATCTGCCAGGCGCTGTTTGACGCCGGCATCGAAGCCATCGAGGTGCCGCTCAATTCGCCGGAGCCGTTTTCATCGATCGCCAGCATTGTCACCGCATTGCCCAAGACAACGCTGGTCGGCGCCGGCACGGTGCTGACTTCAGCCGATGTCGACGCCCTGGCCAAGGCCGGCGGGAGGCTGCTGGTCAGCCCCAACATCGATGCCGAAGTCATGGCCCGCGCCATGCACCATGGCATGGTGACGATGCCAGGCGTGTTCACCCCCACCGAAGCTTTTCAGGCGATTAGGCTTGGGGCTTCGGCGCTCAAATTCTTCCCGGCAAGCGTGCTCGGGCCTAGCGGCATTTCGGCGATGCGGGCCGTGCTGCCGGCCGATACCGTGGTCGGCGCCGTCGGCGGCGTTTCCGACAAAGACTTTGCCGGCTACAAAGCCGCTGGGGTGACTGCTTTTGGTCTTGGCTCCAGCCTGTTCAAACCCGGCATGAGCGTCGACGAGGTGGCCTCGCGCGCGCAGGCGGCGGTGACGGCCTGGGATGCGGCCTTCGGCGGAGCGGCATGATGGACAAGGTTTCGGTTTTTTCGGACCATGTCTGTGAACTCGGCGAGGGGCCGAGCTACGATCCCGCCACCGACACGCTGTTCTGGTTCGACATCGTCAACGGGCTTTTGGTGGAGCAGGGTGTCACGTCCAGCGCGCGGAAGGTCCATGAGCTCGGCCAGATGGCCAGCGCCATCGCCATTATCGACGACAATCGCCAGCTCATCGCCACCGAGACCGGCCTGCATGTCCGCGACGTCTCGACCGGCAAGCTGACGCTGCATACGCCTATCGAGGCCGACAATGCGCTGACCCGCTCCAACGATTCGCGCGTCCACCCTTGTGGCGCCTTCTGGGTCGGCACGATGGGCAAGGGTGAGGAGAAGGGCGCGGGCGCCATCTACTGGTTCTTCAAGGGAGAATTGCGCACGCTTTACACCGGCATCACCGTGTCGAACTCGATCTGTTTCTCGCAGGATGGAACGATCGCCTACTACACCGATACCTCGACCGGCCTGTTGATGCGCGTCGCCTGCGATCCGGCAACGGGTCTGCCGATCGGCGAGTCCAAAGTGTTCGTTGACCATCGCTCGTCCAAGGGCTTTGTCGACGGCTCGGTCGTTGATCGCGACGGCGTGCTGTGGAACGCCGTCTGGGGCGGCAAGGCGGTCAAGGCCTATTCGCCAGATGGCACATTGTTGCGCGAAATTGCCGTGCCGGCGGGGCAGTCCTCGTGCCCGGCCTTTGTCGGGGCCAAGGCCGATCGGCTGGCGGTGACCTCGGCCTGGAAAGGCAAGGACGACAAGCAGCGCAAGCTCGACCCACAGGCCGGCATGACCTTCCTGCTCGACATCCCCGTCAACGGCCGCTTCGAGCCGCGCGTGGTCATCGCCTGAGCGCTGTCGCGCAGGCGTCCGCCTCGGTCGGTTTCGCGCAAGTCTGAAGCAGGGGCCATGCCATGGTGGGACAACACCACCGAAGGTCCTGATCCATGCCGCGCCCGACCCTGATCCTCGTCCATGAGCCGGAAAAGGCCTGTCTCGACCGGCTGGTCGCCGACGGCTTTCCCGCCGAGCGCGCCCTGGAAATCTCGTCCTATCTGGCGCAATCGACCGATCTCGCGCCCGAATTCGATGAAATCACCGCCACTTGCGGGCGGCGCGGCCTCGCCTTTATGCCGGTTGCACTCGACGATGCGGCAAGCGCGCTGGCGAAGGCCGATCCCGCAACCACGCTGGTCTGGACGCTGACCGACGGCATTGCCTATTTCCGCGGTGCTGCAGCGCCCGCACTTGCCAGGCTGAATGGGCTTAGAACCATCGGAGCCGACGATGCGCTGTTCGCGCTTTGCCAGGACAAGTTCCGTTCCGGCGCCGTGCTTTGCGCGCTCGGCCTGCCGGCGCCGCAGGCAGGCCTGGCCCGCGACGGCCGCTGGCTGGCCGACCCGCCAGCTTCGGAAGCCGGCTGGTTCGTCAAGCCGAACCGGCTCGGCTCCAAGGTAGGCATCTGGCCGGATTCACGCTGCAACGACCTGGCCCATGCGCTGGAGCTTAGCCGGCGGGTCTATGCCGCTTATCGCGACGATGTCGTCGTCCAGCCCTATGTCGGCGGTCGCAATGTCCGCGCCAGCTTCCTTGGGCTGCAAACGGATGCCGGGGCGGAAGCGCTCGGCGTTGCATTCGTCGACTCCGGCGGCGATTTCCAGACCATGGCGGACTCGATGGCGCTTTACGGCGACACCGGCGAGGCCGCCAAGGCGGCTGGACTATACAGCGAGCCGGTGCTGGAGGCGGTTGCCGACACCCAGCCGGCAGCCGCGGCAACCATCCGCCGCATCGCCGAGCGGCTGGTCAGCGGGCTCGGCCTGCGAGACGTGTTTTCCCTCGATTTCAGGGTCGAGGCTAACGACCATGTCCACCTCATCGAGTTCGAGGTCTGTCCCGGCCTGCCCTGCTTCGATTTCCGCGCCTATTGCCTGATGCAATGGGGCATGACGCTGGCCGATGCGGTTGCCGAGACGGCGGCGAACCGACTGAACCGACAGGCGATCTGAACGGTCGAGGGACCAGCGCGACCTACCGCGCCTTGACGGCTTTTGCTCCACCTTTAGTGTCGCGGGACAGTCCTCAGGCAAGGCCGCGCGATGAGCACACCAGCAAGCTCCCTCCACCATCACATCAGGCGCATGGCCGGGCGCGATCCGCACGAGGCGCATCGCGTCGCCACGCCGCTCGAGCTGCTGTTCGATCTGACCTTCGTCACCGCCTTCAGCCTTGCCGCCGCGCAACTGGCGCACGCCCTTGCCGAGGGCAACTACGCGGCGGCGCTGATCGGCTTCGGCTTTGCCAGCTTCGCCATCTGCTGGGCGTGGATCAATTTCTCCTGGTTTTCCTCCGCCTATGACACCGACGATTGGATCTTCCGCCTCGTCACCATGGTGCAGATGATCGGCGTGCTGGTGCTGGCCATCGGCCTGCCGCGCATGTTCGCCTCGATCGAGCATGGCGAACACCTCAACAATTCGGTCATGGTGCTGGGCTACGTCATCATGCGCGTCGCCATGATCTTCCAATGGCTGCGCGCGGCGCGGCAGGACCTTGGGCGGCGGCGTGCCTGTCTCACCTATGCCATCGCCATCGCGATCGCCCAGATCGGCTGGGTGGTGCAGATCCTGGTCGATTTCTCGCTGGCGACGAGCCTGGCTTTCGGCGCGGTCCTGCTTCTCATCGAGCTTGCCGGACCGGTCATCGCCGAACGCCGGGATGGCGGCACGCCCTGGCACGCGCATCACGTCGCCGAGCGCTACAGCCTGTTCGCCATTATCGCGCTGGGCGAAGGGGTGGTCGGCACGCTGGCGACGCTGTCGGCCGTGGTCGAGGAGCAGGGCTGGAACCTCGATGCCGCCTTGATTGGCATTGCCGGAATGGGTCTCACCTTCGGCATGTGGTGGGTCTATTACATGCTGCCCTCGGGGACGGTGCTGCACCAGCACCGCAGCCGTTCCTTCGTCTGGGGCTATGGCCAGATGGTGATCGTCGCTGCCATCGTCGCCACCGGCGCCGGGCTGCATGTCGCGGCCTATTTCATCGAGCACAAGACCCATAACGGCCCGGTAGCGACCCTGCTGTCAGTCGCCATTCCGCTAGGCGTGTTCCTGGGGGCGATCTATGCGCTGTATTATTATCTCGTCCAGCGCTTCGATCCCCTCCACGTCTGGCTGCTGGCGGGAACGGCTGCGGTCGTCGCACTTGCCATCATCGCCGCCCTTGCCGGCGTCGACATGGCGGTCTGCCTCATCTTACTCACGCTAGCGCCGGCCGTCACCGTTGTCGGCTATGAGCTGTCGGGGCACCGCCATCAACTGGAGGTGCTGGCGCAGGAGGAAGCGCCGCACTGAGCAGAGCAGCTTCGCGCGTCAGATACCCTCGACCAGCACGATCTCGCCATCGGCCACTTTCTGACGGATGGCGACGGCGCGTTGGTATTCCGGCGAGTGGTAGCAGTCATGCGCCATCGCCAGCGATTCGAACTCGATAATGACATTGCGGGCGCGGCTAGGCCCCTCGGCCTTTTCATGCTCACCGCCACGGGCAAGGAACTTCACGTCGAAACGGTCGAAAGCGAGCTTGGCGGCAGCGACATAGTCCTTGTAACCTTCGGCGTCGCGCACATCGACGCGGGCGATCCAGTATCCCTTTGGCATTTTCTTCTCCTCGTTACGCGGCGCGCATCTCTTCCAGTATGGCTTCCGCCGCCGCGCGCCTGTCGCTTGCCGCCACGATTGGCCGGCCCACAACAAGGTGGCTGGAGCCGTTGCGGATCGCCTGGCCGGGCGTCACCACGCGTTTCTGGTCGCCATGGTCGCTGCCCTTGGGCCGTATCCCCGGCGTCACCACCGCCAGGTCGGGTCCGACGATGCGGCGCACCGCTTCCGCCTCCTCGGCCGAGCAGACGACGCCGCCCATGCCTGCATGCAGCGCCTGTTCGGCGCGCCTCAGCACCAGCGTGTGCGGGTCATATTCATAGCCGGCGTCGATCACGTCCTGCTCGTCCATCGAGGTCAGCACGCTGACCGCCAGCAGGCACAGGTCGCTGCCCCTGGCGACCTCCACCGCGGCCCGCATAGCCTTGGGATAGGCGTGGATGGTCAGCATGGTCATGCCCATGCGCACGATGTTCTCGACACCCTTGGCCACCGTGTGGTCGATGTCGAGCAGCTTCATGTCGAGGAAGATTCTGGTGCCGCCGCTGGCCAACTCCCTGGCGAAGTCGAGCCCGCCGGCGAAGGCCAGCTGATAGCCGATCTTGTAGAAGGAGACGACGCCGTCGAGTTCGCGCACCGCCTGTTCGGCCTCTTTCACCGTCGGCACGTCGAGGCCGACGATCAGCCTGTCTCTCATGGTATGGGCCTGCATGGCTGTGGAAATCATGCCCCGGTCCGGGTCGCTAGCATGCGCGAGGTTTCGATCAGCGTGCGGCATAGGTGCTCCATCGATTTGGTCAGTCTATCATCCCTGAAATTGCCGTCGCCGTCGAAGGCACTGCCGCCATCGGATACCGAGCATTCCGGCGTCACCATCTCCAGCTGGCAGCGCACCAGCACGGCGCGCAGATGGTTGATGCAGCGGATCCCGGCGAAATGTCCGTTCGAAGACGAGCACAGGCCGGCGACCTTGCCGACAAATGGCCTCACCGGCCGGCCGCCATCCAGGCGCACCCGGCTTACCCAGTCGATCGTGTTCTTGAGCAGTGGCGGGATCGAGCCATTATATTCCGGCGTCGCGATCAGCAGCCCGTCATGGGCGGCGATCAGCCGGCCGAGCTTCACGGCGTTGTCGGGAACGCCTTTTTCCTTTTCGAGGTCCTCGTCGATGATCGGCAGCGGATAGTCGGCCAGCGAAATGCGCGTCACCTCGGCGCCTTGCATGGCCAGCTCCTTCTGCGCCACATCGGCGGTCCTGCCGCTGAAGGCGCCGCTGCGCACCGAGCCGGCGAAGACGAGGATTTTCGCGATCACAGCCATTGGCCACTCTTGTTCCCGGACAGGTACAGCCAGAGGCCGCGCAAATCAACGCACTGGCTCAAAAAACGGAAACGATCGGGGGGCAAGCGCGCGAAGGTGTGCCGAGCAGCTGGGCTATTGCTAGTGGGTGACCGCAATTCTTGCACTCAGCGCGATGAGTGCAACTCCGAGCAAGGCATCTATCGGCCTGCGGACGCTGCCATATGCCGCCCGAACCCTTCTAGTGGAGAACATCAGCGCGACAAGCCCAAACCACGCCATCGCGACCAGCCCGATTATGGCCAGCGATACTGCCTGGACCCAGATCGGAGCCTGCATCGGCAATACCGATATGAACAGGCTCGCGAAGAAGGCGGCCGTCTTCGGATTTGTAATTCCGACAACGAAGCCGCTTCGCCAAGGAGCCGTAGTCTCTGCGCCACTGACGGCCAGCGGTGGCTGCGCCTGCCAAGCCGACAAAAGGATCTTGCTGCCCAGGTAACCGAGATACACGGCGCCGGCGATCCGGACGGCAAGGTGAGCCCATGCAACCTGCGTCAGTACGAGGCCCAGGCCAAACATCGCGAGAGCCGCCCACACCATGATCGCTGCGGCAATGCCAAGCGCCACATGGAACCCCGCGCGACGGCTGATCAGCGCATGGGAAGTCACGGCTACAAAATCGGGTCCCGGGCTCATCGCGCCGAGCAGGAACACTGAAGCAAGTGTCAGGAATTGCGGAAGGTAGCTCATGCGAAGCTCCAATTTCAGGCTCGTCGTACCGCACGCCTGCATGCCAGAGAGGCCAGGAAGCCGCTCGCCGCGATTTCGAGGGTCGTTTCCCTCATCTTCACAAACCTACAGCGCTCTCTAATATGAGCGAAATGAAAGATATTTCGGCAGCCATGAACAAAGCTAATATCAACATCACAATGGTGCGCGTCCTGACATCGCTCAGCGAGACGCGCAGCTTCACGAAAACCGCCGAGCGGCTCTGTCTTTCTCAATCGGCCATAAGCCATGCAATGAAGGCGCTGGAGGAGATCGTTGGCGCGCCCCTCGTCATACGTGATCGGCGCGGTGTCGCTTTCACCGCAACCGGCGAGGCGGCTTTGGATGCGGCGCGCGCCGCTTTGCATGCTTTAGGCCGTCTTGCCGGCCTACGGGAACACTCCATCAAAGGCAGAGTACGGCTCGCGCTGGTCAGCAGCGCCTCGGTAAAGATTGCTCCATATGCGTTGAACATTACTTCCGTCCGGCACCCGGAGCTTGCTGTCGAACTGCTCTTGGGCACGGATACCGAGGTGGCGGAGTGGGTCGATCGCGGTGCCGCCGATATTGGACTGTCCTACATCGCCGGCAATTGCCAAGCCGAGGAACTTGTCGACGACGAACTCTTTGTGGCGTCACCGCAAAAGAACTCAGTCCAAGGCGGGTCATTTCCGATCCGCGCTCTCGACGGCCAGCCATTCATCATGTCGAGCGGCGGCTGCGGACCAATGCTTGCCGAATTGTTCCAGGATTTTGGCGTTGCGCCAGTTGTCATCCTGTCGGCGAGCGATATGGCGGCGCTGCTTGCTCTGGTTGGGGCCGGGCGCGGTTTGTCGGTTGCGCCAGGCCTGGCGTTTCCGGCCGATTGGCAGCGAACCGTCGCGAGGCGTCCTCTTGAGCCGCGTGCGCGTCGGCCTCTGCTGCTTCTGTTCTCCAGCAGCGCCGAAGCAACGGCCGTGCGGGCCGTGTGCGCGGCGATCAGAGAGGTCGCCACGAGTTTGCGAGGCGGATAACAGTCAAGGATGTGGATCGACCCTCAATCGAGCTTCCTTCGGGAGACGTCGATCCTCTACAAGGCGCCAGAGACTTCTTCGGCTCTCGATACCAAGCTAATGCGCTTCGCGCCGGTAGATCCACAGCTGCGTCGGCGGGATGTTGCGGAAGATGAAGTCGAAATGCTTGACCGTGTAATTGCCGCGGCCGGGCGGGATCGGCGACAACGGCCCATAGGTCAGCTGTACGATCGGCCGTCCAACCGGGATGCGGTCTAGCAGGCTTTCAATATAGGCGATCCGCTGTGCGACCGGGAAATTGAGCAGCGGCACGCCGGAGACGACGGAATCGAAAACCATACCGCTCTTCTCGCCAAGCGTGGCGTTGAGATTGAAGGCATCGCCCTCGATGACGTTGACGCCGGGATAGAGCTGGCGCAGATGGCGCACGAAATCGGTGGAATATTCGACCGCGTAGAGGTTTTCGGGCTTAACGCCCTGGGCGAGGATTGCACGCGTGATGACGCCTGTGCCGGGGCCGACTTCAAGCACCGGCAGGCCGGACTTCGGATTGACGATGGAAGCCATCTTGCGGGCGGTGACGGAGCTTGTCGGCACGATCGAACCGACCGACTTCGGCTTGTCGATCCAGCCTTTGAAGAATTTGAGTTCGTCGTCGAACTTTTCCGCCAGCGCCTTCCGCAATCCCGGACCACGTGCCATGCAAGTTCTCCTCAACACTCCCCGAACGCTACTTAGCAGCTAACAGGTCCAAGGCAAGGCGCGATCTGGCATAAGATGTTGATGACGTTCGGGAAGCGTGGCGGCCTTAGTTTGGGTTCAGTGCTCGCCGAAGGATTCAAAAAAGTCCTTCATGCGGGCGAAAAAGCCGCTCGACTGGGGCGAATTGTCCTTCGACGACAGCTGCTCGAACTCTTCCAGCAGCTCGCGCTGGCGGCGCGACAGGTTTTGCGGCGTTTCGACCGCGGTCTGGATATAGAGGTCGCCGACATTGGGCTGACGCAGCACCGGCATGCCCTTGCCCTTGAGGCGGAACTGGCGGCCGTTCTGCGTGCCTTCGGTCACTTTCACCTTGGTCTGACTGCCGTCCAGCGTAGTCACCTCGAACGAGCCGCCAAGGGCGGCCGTCGTCATCGATATCGGCACCTTGCAGTAGAGATCGGCGCCGTCGCGCTGGAAGAATTCATGCGGCTTCACCGCCAGGAAAATATAGAGGTCGCCCGATGGGCCGCCGCGCAGGCCCGCCTCGCCCTCATTGGCAAGCCGGATGCGGGTGCCGTCCTCGATGCCGGCCGGGATATTGACCGACAGCGAGCGTTCCTCGGTGACGCGGCCCTGGCCGGCGCATTTCGGGCACGGGTCCTTGATCGTCTGGCCGCGGCCTTGGCATTGCGGGCAGGTACGCTCGATCGAGAAGAAGCCTTGCGTCGCTCGTACCTTGCCGTGGCCATGGCACATCGAGCAGGTCACCGGCTGGGTGCCGGGCTTGGCGCCGGTCCCGGAGCATTCCGTGCATGAGATCGAGGCCGGCACGCGGATTTGCGCGGTCTTGCCGGCAAACGCTTCTTCCAGCGTGATTTCCATATTGTAGCGCAAATCGGCGCCGCGTTCGCGGCCGCCCGACGAGCGGCGCTGGCGCCCGCCCATCATGTCGCCGAAAATATCTTCGAAAATGTCGGCGAAGCCGCCGGCGCCAAAACCTTGCGCGCCGCCATTCATGCCGCCCTGCTCGAAGGCGGCGTGACCGAAACGGTCATAGGCCGCGCGCTTCTGCGGGTCCTTCAGCGTTTCGTAGGCTTCGTTGATTTCCTTGAACTTGTGCTCGCAGGAGTGATCGCCGGGATTGCGGTCGGGATGGAACTGCATGGCAAGCTTGCGGAAAGCACTCTTGAGCTCCTTCTCGTCGGCGCCTTTTTGCACGCCCAGCGTCTCGTAGAAATCAGCTTTCATCTTTTCCCGCAGTCCGGATGCTCAACGTCTTGATGCATGTTGCGTCGTTTGCCGGCACGTTGTCTCGATTTAGGAGCGGTGCTGCCCGGATGCTAGGGCCGGCGCGCTTGTGCCTGTGTTTTTCAGTGACTTTTTCGGCAAGGCCCGCACTTTTTCAGCGAGGGTTGCAAAAAAGCCCGGCTTTGCGCCGGGCTTTCCGCTTTATTTGCCGTCAACCGGTCAGGCCGACTTCTTCTTCTCGTCGTTTTCGTCGATTTCCTCGAAATCGGCGTCGACCACATCGCTATCCTTGGCCGCGTCCGCCTTGGCGTCGGCTTCCGCCGCTTCCTTCTGCGAAGCTTCGTACATGGCCTGGCCGAGCTTCATGGATGCTTCGGCAAGCGTCTGCGACTTGGCCTCGATGTCGGCGGCATCGTCGCCTTCGGCAGCAGCCTTCAGCGCCGTGATAGCCTCCGATATCGCCGTGCGCTCGGTTTCCGAAACCTTGTCGCCATATTCCTTCAGCGACTTCTCGGAGGAGTGCACCAGCGCCTCGGCCTGGTTGCGGGCCTCGACCAAAGCACGCCGCTGCTTGTCGGTCTCGGCATTGGCTTCGGCGTCCTTGACCATCTTCTCGATGTCGGCGTCCGAAAGGCCACCAGAGGCCTGGATGCGGATCTGGTGCTCCTTGCCGGTGCCCTTGTCCTTGGCCGAAACGTTGACGATGCCGTTGGCGTCGATGTCGAAAGTGACCTCGATCTGCGGCACGCCGCGCGGCGCCGGCGGAATGCCGACCAGGTCGAACTGGCCGAGCGCCTTGTTGTCGGCGGCCATTTCACGCTCGCCCTGGAAGACGCGGATGGTCACGGCCGACTGACTGTCTTCAGCGGTCGAGAACACCTGGCTCTTCTTGGTCGGGATCGTCGTGTTGCGTTCGATCAGGCGGGTGAACACGCCACCCAGCGTCTCGATGCCGAGCGACAGCGGCGTCACGTCGAGCAGCAGCACGTCCTTCACGTCGCCCTGCAGCACGCCGGCCTGGATGGCGGCGCCCAAAGCGACGACTTCATCCGGGTTGACGCCCTTGTGCGGCTCCTTGCCGAAGAACTGCTTCACGATCTCCTGGATCTTGGGCATGCGGGTCATGCCGCCGACCAGGACCACTTCGTCGATCTCGCCAGCCTTCAGCCCGGCATCCTTGAGCGCCGCCTTGCAGGGCTCGATGGTGCGCTGGACGAGATCGTCGACCAGCTGCTCGAACTTGGCGCGGGTCAGCTTCAGCGTCAGGTGCTTGGGGCCGGTCGCGTCGGCGGTGATGAAGGGCAGGTTGATTTCGGTCTGCGTCGTCGACGACAGCTCGATCTTGGCCTTTTCAGCCGCCTCCTTGAGGCGCTGCAGCGCAAGCTTGTCGTTCTTCAGGTCGATGCCCTGTTCCTTCTTGAACTCGGCCGCCAGGTATTCGACGAGACGCATGTCGAAATCCTCGCCGCCGAGGAAGGTGTCGCCATTGGTCGACTTCACTTCGAACACGCCGTCGCCGATTTCGAGCACCGAAATGTCGAACGTGCCGCCGCCAAGGTCATAGACGGCAATGGTCTTGCCATCCTTCTTGTCGAGGCCGTAGGCAAGTGCTGCAGCCGTCGGCTCGTTGATGATGCGCAGCACCTCAAGGCCGGCGATCTTGCCGGCGTCCTTGGTGGCCTGGCGCTGGGCGTCATTGAAATAGGCCGGAACGGTGATGACCGCCTTCTCGACCTTCTCGCCGAGATAGGCCTCCGCCGTTTCCTTCATCTTCTGCAGGATCATGGCCGAGATTTGGCTGGGCGACTGCTTCTTGCCGCCGGCCTCGACCCAGGCATCGCCATTGTCGCCCTTGACGATCTTGTAGGGGACAAGCTTCTTGTCCTTCTCCGTCACCGGGTCGTCATAGCGGCGGCCGATCAGGCGCTTGACCGCGAAGATGGTGTTTTCAGGATTGGTGACCGCCTGGCGCTTGGCCGGCTGGCCGACGAGACGTTCGCCGTCGCCCGAGATGGCGACGATGGAAGGCGTCGTGCGCGCGCCTTCCGCATTTTCAATGACCTTGGGCTCCTTGCCATCCATGATGGCGATGCAGGAGTTGGTGGTGCCGAGATCGATACCGATTACTTTTGCCATTTTTCTAGTCTCTCCGCTAAGCAGGCTCTCAGGACCCGTAAGGCGTTCCGACGAAAGCCCCTGTTCACAAGAAATTCCGCTCCGGCAACCGGCATTCCGGCACTGGGCGGCTTGGCGCGTATATAAGAACAGGCGGCATCGGGCGCAAGCATTCTGCGCATGGCATCCACCGCGCCGCGCTTGGCGCCTTTGAACAGCCGCCCGGCGGCCCGGATGTGCTCAAACCGCGCTCAAACCCCCAGGATCTGCGCGATCCCCCGGCGAAGCGCCCAGTCAGGGCTTCGAAACCACAAGAAAACGTCACCTATGCGTGAGAGAGGCGGCTCCTGGCTGAGGAAGGCGCCTGCCCACAGCAGACACAGGCAAAAGCGTCACGCGGCCTGCGACAGCGATTTATGCGCCTCGGCCAGGATTTCGAACGAGCGCACGCGTGCCGCATGGTCGAAGATCTGCGCGGTCACCATCAGCTCGTCTGCGCCGGTGCGGCGCACGAACGCGTCTATGCCTTGCCGGACCGTTTCGGGAGAGCCGACGACGGCGCAGGACAGCGCCTGCGAAATCATGGTTTTTGCCATCGGCTCGAGCGTCTGGTCATAGCCCTCGACCGGCGGCGGCAGGCGGCCGGCCCGCCCGGTGCGCAGATTGACGAAGGCCTGCTGCAACGAGGTGAACAGCAGTTTGGCCTCTCCATCGGTCGGTGCGGCGAAAACGTTGAGGCCGAGCATGACATAGGGCTTGTCCAGCTGTTCCGAAGGCTGGAAGCGCGAACGGTAGATCTCCAGCGCATGGTCGAGTTCGGCCGGCGCGAAATGCGAGGCAAACGCATAGGGCAGGCCGAGCATGGCGGCGAGCTGCGCGCCATAGAGGCTGGAACCGAGGATCCAGACCGGCACCTTCTGGCCTTCGCCGGGCACGGCGTGGATACGCTGGCCTTCCGCGGCCGGCTGGAAATAGCCCATCAGCTCGACGACATCCTGGGGGAAATTGTCTGACGCCTCGAGATTGCGGCGCAGCGCGCGCGCTGTTCCCATATCGGTGCCGGGCGCGCGGCCGAGGCCGAGGTCGATGCGGCCGGGGTGCAGTGCCGCCAGCGTGCCGAACTGCTCGGCAATCACCAGCGGCGCATGGTTGGGCAGCATGATGCCACCGGCGCCGACGCGGATCGTCTTGGTGCCGCCGGCGACATGGGCGATGACCACGGCGGTCGCCGCGCTGGCGATGCCCGGCATGTTGTGGTGCTCGGCCAGCCAATAGCGCCTGTAGCCGAGCCGCTCGGCATGGCGGGCCAGGTCGAGCGAATTTGCCAGCGATTGCGAGGCGTCGCTGCCTTCGACGATCGGCGACAGGTCGAGAACGGAAAGTGCGGTCATGGGCCTCAAGCCTTTACGATGTTCAACTGCCTGACCCTGGTTTCGAAGGCGCGGTCGGGAATGACGATGTCGAGCTGGTGCCAAGCAACGGGTCCATATTCTCGAACGGGATCGCCTGCGGACGCTGGCGATGCAGCGCGCTCAGCTTGTAGAGCGACGCATCGATCGGACCGCGATAGCCAATGCGGTCGAAATAGGAATCGAGGTCGAAGGAGGCATCGTTCATCGCAGGGTCCGGCTTGACCGGCTCGATATAGGCACTCCGCCTGAAGACAACAAATGCGCGATGACGGACAGGCGCGGCAAGCTTATGCTGCGGCCTTTCCGTTCTCTTCGGCCGCTTCCTCCTCCACCACGGCCGTCTGCTGTGCGGCGAGAAAATTGCCGACATGGCTGAGGCCATCGAAATGATCGCAGAACACCTTGACGACGACCAGCAGCGGCACCGCCATCAGCGCGCCGACAAAGCCCCAAAGCCAGGACCAGAAGGCGATGGCGATGAAGATCGCCACGGCGTTGATCTCGAGGCGTCGGCCGACAACCATCGGTGTAACGAACTGGCCTTCGGCGATGTCGCACAAAAGCACGAAGCCCGGCGCCAAGAGGGCGTAGGTAATCGAGTCGAAGCTGATCATCGCAATGACGCTGACCAGCACGATGGTAATCAGCGCGCCGACATAGGGCAGGAAGTTGAGCAGCGCCGCCATCGTTCCCCAGACCAGCGGGTTGGGCATGCCGAGCGCCCACAGGCCAAGGCCGATAACCGCGCCGAGACCGGCATTGATGACGGTGACGGTGAGCAGATAATGCGAGATTTCGCGCTCGACGTCATAGACGACGCGCAAGGCCCGCTTCTTCTCGCTGAGGCTGGCGAAGGACTGGATGATCTTCTCATAGAACATCGTGCCCGACGCCAGCAGGAACAGCGACAGCACAAAGATGATGGTCAGGCTTGTCCCCGCCGACAGGACGTTGCTGGCGGCGGCCGACAGGACGCCGGACTGTGCCATCGCCACCTTCTGGATGCCCGGCTCCTGCGAGGTCTCCGTCATCTGTTCGATCTGATGCGAGATCTGCATGATCCTCTCGAGCGGACGCCGCAATTGCGCCAGCCGCTCGGTGAGTTGTTGGCCGATCGACGAGGTGTTGTTGAGAAGGTCGATGACCGGGCCGCTGAGCAGATACCCGGCAACGCCGAAGAGGCAGATCGACAGCACGACCAACATTGTCGCCGAAATCACTTCCGGAATGCCGCGCTTGCGCAGGAAGCGCACGATCGGTGTCAGCGTCAGCGTCAGCAGGAAGGCGAGAATGACCGGCATGAAGAAAGCACGCGCAAAATACAGCGCGTAGATGGCCATGAACAGGAAGATCCCGATGAGCAGCGAACGCATCAGATGCGTGTCGGCACGCGCCACAACTCTCGCCTCTTCGGTCTCGGCAAGGCCAGCACCCAAAGCGGCGGGTTCGGCTTTCATGATTTTCCCTCAGCGGCGCACCGCAATTGGTGCATTCCCCTGACGGAAACGCCTCTGCAAGCCCAAGGTTCCGTTAGCCGGCAAGGCCCTCAATCCGGGCCGCCCGTCGCTCAGGCGGCTGGCGCTGCGACGGCGACGCCGGGCTTGGCGGTCTCCTTGCGCACGATCGGCGCCACCTTGGTGCCGTAGAGTTCGATCGCCTTCATGATCTTGGCGTGCGGCATGGCGCCGATCGCCATCTGCAGCAGAAAGCGGTCATTGTTGAAGATCTTGTGCTGGGCGACGATCTTTTCCGCCACCTGCTCCGGATTACCGACAAACAGCGCGCCGTTCGGACCACGCGACTGATCGAAATGCGCCCGCGAGGTCGGGCCCCAGCCGCGCTCGCGGCCGATGCGGTTCATCACTTCGGCCTGCGGGCCGTAGAAATCGTCGGCCGCCTGTTCAGTGGTCCCGGCGATGAAGCCGTGCACATTGATGCTGGTGGCAAGGCCCGAGGGGTCGGTACCGGCCCGCCTGGCGGCATCGCGATAAATGTCGAACAGCGGTGCAAACCGCGCCGGCTCACCGCCGATGATGGCCAGCGCCAGCGGCAGGCCGAGCACGCCCGCGCGCGCCGCAGATTGCGGCGTTCCACCTATTGCGATCCAGATCGGCAATTTGTCCTGCAGCGGCCGCGGATAGACGCCGCGGTCGTTGATCGGCGCGCGCAGATTGCCGGACCAGGTAACTTTGACGCTGTCGCGTATGGCCAGCAGCAAATCGAGCTTTTCGGCGAACAGCTCGTCATAGTCCTCGAGATTGTAGCCGAACAGCGGGAAGGATTCGATGAACGAGCCGCGCCCGGCCATGATCTCGGCCCGGCCGCCCGACAAAAGGTCGAGCGTTGCGAACTGCTGGAAGACGCGAACCGGATCGTCGGAGGACAGCACGGTGACCGCGCTGGTCAGCTTGATGCGCTTGGTGCGTTCGGCGGCAGCGGCCAGCGCCACCACCGGCGCGGACGCGGCATAGTCGGGGCGGTGATGTTCGCCCAGACCAAAGACGTCGAGGCCAACCTGGTCAGCCAGCTCGACCTCCTCGATCAGATTGCGCAGCCGCTGATGCGGGCCGATCGCGCCGGAGCCGGGCTCCGGGCTGACGTCGGCGAAAGTGTAGAGACCGAGTTCCATGGCATGTCATCCAAATGTTCTGATTTGCCGCTAGAGGTAGCGGCGAGCCGCCCCGGCCGCCAGAGGGGCGGATAGTGAACAGTGCATGTCGGTTTTTCGGCCGGCTTTGTTTCAGGGAAAACGCGTCTCCCGGCTGCAACAGCCTAAACTTTCATGGCTGGCATACCGTTTTGGCGCTTGAACTCTCGGTTTTCGCGCGTATGTAAGCGTCGCGAATTGACTTCAGGGAAGTGGACTTGGCTATCTACAGGGAAAAAGACATTTTCGAGCGGCGCAATGCCGCGAACGAGGCAAAGAAGGCGCTTCTGGAGCGCTTCAAGTCGAAGCCGGCGGCTGATGATCCTGCGGTTCTGGCCAAACAGGCCGAACGCAAGGCGATTCTTGAGGCTCGCGAAATACGCGAGGCCGAAAAGGCCAGGCTGAAGCAGGAAAAGCTGGCACGCGAGGCGGTCGAGAAGGCCGAGCGCGAGGCAGCAGCCGAAGCGGCGCGTATTGCGGCCGAAGAGGCAGCGCAGGCTGAAGCGAAGATCAAGGAAGCCGAAGAAAACGAGCGCATCGCCCGTTTGCTGGCCGACGAAGCCGAACGCAAGGCCAAGCGCGACGCACGCTATGCGGCGCGCAAGCAGCGTACCGGCAGGACGCCTCCGGGCTTCTCCGCCCGCTAACGCTTCGATCGAAACGATCGGACATTCAGGGTCGCCTTCCAGCGGCCCTGAATGTGTTTGTGCGTCGATTTCCTTGGTTGCTTTGCTCAGGCGGCGAGCTTCAGCCCCATAATGCCGCAGACGATGAGCGCAATGCAGGCGAGCCGGATGGCCGTCGCAGGCTCGCCCAGCAGCCAGATGCCAAGAAGCGCCGTGCCGACCGTGCCGATGCCGGTCCACACCGCATAGGCCGTCCCGACAGGCAGCGTCTTGAGCGCCAGGCCGAGCAACCCGAGGCTGATGATCATCGAGGCGACAGTGAGCACCGTCGGCAGCGGCTTCGAGAAGCCGTCGGTGTATTTGAGGCCGATCGCCCAGCCGATTTCGAACAGGCCGGCGAAAAACAGAAAAATCCACGACATCGGGATGCACTCCATTCCATGAGCATGGCGGGCCGTCCCGGCCGATTTATGGGAAGGCGCGAGGTCGTCCTCGCCGCTTCGACACAAGCGGCTGCGCCGGTGCGATCAACAAAAACACCGGCCGCATCGTTCATGCCGCCGGTGTCAAAATCTGCGCCGAAACGGTTTGTCCGGATTTCAACCGTCCAAGATCTTCCGAGGCGGGCTTACTTTTCCTTGAGCCTCATCGCCTTGACGGGCGGCGCCTTGAGTGCCGGAGCCGCTGCGGGCTTCTTGGCGTCTTTTTTCGGCTTCCGAGCTTCCTTGCCCGCCTTCATCGCACCTTTAGCCATGATTCGTTCCTCCAGTTGCTGGGAGGCCAAGTGAAACAAGAGAAACGCCGGACTGCAAGAGGGCTGCGTCTGTCGCCGGCGCCGTCGGGCCGCTTTCAACCGGTTTCTAATTTGCTCGTAAACCATTCCGGTCCGTGCCATGGTTGCCTTCGCACTGCAGCATCGGCCATGCCTTCGCCCGGCGATGATCAGGCAGTGCGGTCAGGACGACAATGCGAATCCGCATCGGCAGCGAGATGAGTTTCGATTTTCCGCAGGAAACGCCGCTGATCGCGATGCTCAACGTCCACTACTCCAGGGCCTCCGATCTCGAGCGCCCGGATTTCCTGACCTCCAACCCGCCGGTGCCGATCCAGAGCTACCGCGACAGTTTCGGCAATTGGTGCAACCGTTTCGTCGCCCCGCCCGGACGCTTCACCTTCGGCACCGATTCGGTAATCCGCGACCCCGGTACCTTCGAGATGGGCGACCTGATGGCCTGGCAGCATGAGGTGCGCGACCTGCCGTCGGACACATTGCTGTTCCTGTTGCCCAGCCGCTTTTGCGAGAGCGATCTGCTGGCCAGCGAAGCCTGGCGGCTGTTCGGGCACACTCCGCTCGGTATTGCCCGCGTCCAGGCGGTCTGTGATTTCGTCCACAACCACATCGTCTTCAGCTACGGCAATGCCCGACCGACGCGCACCGCGGCCGAAGCCTATCGCGAGCAAAGCGGCGTCTGCCGTGACTTTGCCCACCTCGCCGTCACCTTTTGCCGTGCGCTAAACATCCCGACCCGCTACTGCACCGGCTACATCAGCGACATCGGCCTGCCCAAACCTTGGGCGAGCATGGATTTCGCAGCCTGGATGGAGGTCTATCTCGGTGGCCGCTGGCATGTCTTTGACCCGCGCAACAATTCGCCACGCATCGGCCGCATCCTGATCGCGTCGGGTCGCGACGCCGCCGACGTGCCGCTGACCCACATCTTCGGACCGGGCACGCTGGCTGGTTTCAAGGTGTGGACGGACGAGATCATCGAATAGGGGCGTCTTTCCGCAAGCTGGCCTTCAACCTGAACGACCAGGCGATTCGTGCGTTGTGATGCCTGTGGAGCTCGGCGGCAGGCCGTTACATTGGGCGCCTTGGAGGGACAGCATGGCAGCGCATGGCGGGTCGAAGACGGTCATCTACGCGGCGCTCGCCGGTAATTTAGCTGTTGCTGTGACCAAATTCGTCGCCGCCTTCTTCACCGGCAGCTCGGCGATGCTGTCGGAAGGCGTGCACTCGCTGGTGGATACCGGCAATGGCGGGCTGCTGCTCTACGGCATGCACCGCGCCGCCCGTCCGCCGGACCGCACGCATCCGCTCGGCCATGGCCGCGAGCTGTATTTCTGGAGCTTCATTGTCGCCCTGCTCGTCTTTGCGCTTGGCGCTGGCGTGTCCTTCTATGAAGGCGTCGTCCACATCATGGCGCCTGAGCCGGTCGCCAATCCCAAGATCAACTACATCGTGCTTGGCCTCTCGATGCTGTTCGAGGGCAGCTCCTGGTACGTGGCGCTGAAGGAGTTCCGCCAGCAGAAGGGCAAGCAAGGCTGGCTGCAGGCCGTGCAATCGAGCAAGGATCCGAGCGTCTACACGATCCTGTTCGAGGACAGCGCCGCCCTGCTCGGTCTGTTCGTCGCCTTCGCCGGCATATTGGCGGCCGAACTCCTCGACATGCCCGAACTCGACGGCGTCGCCTCGATCGGCATCGCGATGATCCTCGGCGCCACCGCCATCTTTCTGGCGCGCGAAAGCAAGGGATTGCTCATCGGTGAGCCGGCCTCGGCGGAAGTGCAGGCCAAGGTGCTGGCCATCGCCCAGCAGGATCCGGCGGTGCAGCGGGCCAACGGCGTTCTCACCGTCCATCTCGGCCCGCAACAGATCGTCGCTGGGCTGAGCATCGAATTCGAGGACCATCTGACGGCGCCTGAGATCGAAGCCTGTGTCGAGCGCATCGAGGCGCTCTTGAAAAAAGAAATGCCGGAGATCACCAGGCTGTTCGTCAAGCCGCAGACGACCGGAACGTGGGAGCACCGGCGCAAGCAGGTCGAGGCGGCGTCGGACTAGTTCTGGACCAGCAGTGCACCGTTGGCCCCATCGCCTGGTCCCGCTAAGATCACCCGACGGATTTCGGAGAATCAACCATGAAAATCGATGGTGGGTGCCATTGCGGCGCCATAACTTATGAAGCAGACGTCGACCCGGAAAAGACCTCTATCTGTCATTGCACCGACTGCCAGCAACTGACCGGTACCGCCTTTCGTGTCACTGTTCCCGCGCCTGAGGATCATTATAGGATCACAAAGGGCACACCGAAGGTTTATATCAAGACGGGATCGAGCGGCGCCAAGCGTGCCCAGGCGTTCTGCGGCGACTGCGGTTCGCATCTTTACGCAACGTCGGTTGGCGACGGGCCGAAGGTCTATGGGATCAGGGCGGGGACCGCGCGGCGACGCGAGGATCTCGTTCCGACCCAACAGAAATGGCACCGATCGGCCCTGCACTGGCTTCCGGAATTCGAGGGCGTAAGCATCGTAGAGGCGCAGTAGCACCTGCCCCCCGGTTAAACGCGGCCCAAACCAGCCAATAATGTGCTAGGCTCGCCATCAAACGGATGGCGGGGGATAGCAATGTCGGAAACGGACAAAGTGTTTGCCGGCTCGATTCCGGAAAACTACGACCGCTACATGGTGCCGTTGATCTTCGAGCCGTTCGCCGCGGATTTGGCACGACGGGCAGCGTCCTTGTCGCCCGGCGCCGTCCTGGAAGTCGCCGCCGGCACCGGCGTTGTCACCCGCGCATTGGCGCCAAAACTGTCTCCCGGCGCAAGCTATGTCGTGACCGACCTCAACCAGCCTATGCTCGACTACGCGGCCTCGCGACAAGCTCCCGACAGTCGTATACAATGGCGTCAGGCGGATGCTCTGGCGCTGCCGTTCGAAGATGCGGCTTTCGATCTCGTTTGCTGTCAGTTCGGCGCGATGTTCTTTCCCGACCGAGCCGCCGGCTATCGCGAAGCAAAGCGGGTTCTGAAGACCGGCGGCCATTTCCTGTTCAACGTGTGGGATCGCATCGAAGAGAATGTATTCGCCAATGATGTGACGAATGCTCTTGCGGAGATTTTTCCGAACGATCCGCCCCGCTTTCTCGCCCGCACGCCGCACGGCTACAATGACACTGCATTGATCCGCGGCGAGTTGGAAGCCGCAGGTTTCTCCCGTGTGGTGATCGAGACGAGGGCCGAACAAAGCCGTGCCCCCTCGCCGCGCCTTCCGGCGGTTGCCTATTGCCAGGGAACTCCGCTTCGCAATGAAATCGAGGCCCGAGGAAAATTGGAAGCCGCAACCGATCACGCCGCGTCCGTGATTGCAGCCAGACACGGCAGCCGCGAGGTTGCGGCCAAGATCCAGGCGCACGTGATCGTGGCTACGGTCTAATGCATGGCGCCCAGAAGTGTGCCGCGGTTCTGGGACAACGACATGCATCAAAACAAAGACTTTAATCGTCGCCTTCGACGACACGTAGCCTGAGCTGCCCCGTCTTGGAATCCGCCACCCGCACCCCGGCTTCGGCCTTGGCGGGTCCGCCACCGCGCACTTCGGCTTCGCTTTCGCCAAACTCCAGCGCTTCGATCTTTTGGCCGCGCTTGGTCACCTTCGAGGTCGACACCAGTATCTCGTCGATATCCTTGGCCGACTGGCCAAAATGCGTCTGCAGCCGGCGCACGCGTTCGTCGACACGCGCGACGTCCTCCATCAGCCGGATCACCTCGCCCTGGATCAGATGCGCCTGTTCGCGCATGCGGGCGTCCTTGAGGATGGCCTGGATGACCTGGATCGACAGCATCAAAAGCGACGGTGAGACGATGATGACACGCGCCCGGTGCGCCTTCTGGACCACGGCGTCGAAATTCTCGTGGATTTCGGCGAACACCGATTCCGACGGCACGAACATGAAGGCGGTGTCCTGCGTCTCGCCCTGGATCAGGTATTTTTCCGAGATATCGCGGACGTGAATTTCGATGTCGCGGCGGAAAGCCTGGGCCGCGATCTTCTGTTGTTCGGCGCCATCGGCGGCGCGGATGGCGTTCCAGGCTTCCAGCGGAAACTTGGCGTCGATGGCAAGCTGCGGCGCACCGTTCGGCATCCTGACCAGGCAGTCGGGACGGCTGCCGTTTGACAGCGTTGCCTGGAACTCGTAGGCGCCCATCGGAAGGCCGTCGGCGACGATCGCCTCCATGCGCGACTGGCCGAAGGCGCCGCGCGTCTGCTTGTTGGACAGGATCGCCTGCAATTGCACGACCTGGCCGGCCAGCGACTGAATGTTGCCTTGCGCGGTGTCGATGACCGCCAGCCGTTGCTGCAGTTTGGCGAGGCTCTCATGCGTCGATTTGGTCTGTTCGGTCATGGTTTGGCCGAGTCGGCCGGTCATGGCGTCGAGGCGCTGGCCGATCGACTGGTTGAGTTCGGCCTGCCTTGCGCCGAACACGTCGGCGATGGCGCCCATGCGGCCCTGCATCTCGGCCTGGCTTTGCAAAATGCCGGCCATCCGCGCCCCGGCGTCGCGGGCGTGGTCGGCGGCTTCCGCCGCGGCGATGGTGCGCGCCTTGGCCGATCGCCACAGCGCCACGACAAGCGCCAGGAACAGGCCGAGAAACACCAGCGCGCCGAGGGCCAGTGCATGGCCGAGCGTGATCGTCGTGGCGCCAAGCCGGGCAACGGGTTCGGAAAGGATGGTGCTCAGGTCGTTCATCCCGCCAGCATAGCCGATTCGCAGACCTGGCACAGATCAAAACGTGAACGAGACCGATTCGCACCGGTTGACGCTTCTCCTGCGACGTTTTAGGTGAGGCGCCATGTCGATCAAGCCGCTCATCATCCTTCCCGATCCCATCCTGCGCCAGGTTTCCAAACCAGTCGAACGCGTCGACGCGCCTTTGCGCAAACTGGCCGACGACATGCTGGCGACGATGTATGATGCGCCGGGCATCGGCTTGGCCGCAATCCAGATCGGCGAGCCGCTGCGCATGCTGGTCATCGACCTCGCCAAGGAAGACGAGCCGCCGGCGCCGCATGTCTTCATCAATCCCGAAATCCTCGAAAGCGCCGACGCCCGCTCGGTCTACGAGGAAGGCTGCCTGTCGATCCCGGACTATTACGCCGAGGTCGAGCGTCCCGCCTCGGTGCGCGTGAAATATCTCGACCGCGACGGCAAGCTGCAGGAGATCGAGGCCGAAGGCCTGATGGCGACTTGCCTGCAGCACGAGATCGACCATCTCAACGGTGTGCTGTTCATCGACCACATCTCGAAGCTGAAGCGCGACATGGTGGTCAAGAAGTTCAAGAAGCTCGCCAAGGACAAGGCGCCGGGCAAGCTGGTGGGATAGGCCCTGCTTCGGCGACTCGCACAAAATCCCGTCTCGACCCGCCCCTATTGAGAGACGCTTCCTTGCGTGATATCACTGATATCAGACTGGAGACTCAGATGGGCGATATGTTGATCAGAGATATTCCCGAGCCGTTGAAGCGTGAAATCGAGCATGCGGCACGCAAGGGCGGCCAAAGCCTCTCGATCAAGGCGATCGATTTATTGCGAAAAGGCATGGTTGCGGAAAAAGAAGGCAAGGCCGAGCCTGGACTCACGGCTTGGGATGCGATTCGCGCTGCCTTCGCCTCGGAAAATGCAATCAGCGACGAATTTGCGCAGATGATGGATGAGATAGAAGCGGAACGGAAACGCGACTTTGGCCGCACCATTGAGAATTTCGAGTGATAATCCTCGATACCAATGTCGTCTCGGAAGCGAGCCGGCCCGCGCCCGATCCAAACGTCGCTAAGTGGTTTCGCAGACAGGACCTGCTCGACCTCTATCTCTGCGGTCCTGTTGTCATGGAGCAGTCCTTTGGAGCCGAAAGGTTTCTGAACAAGACCGGCTCGGACCGCCACGTCCGTGCACTTGACCACCTGGTTTCGAAGCAGTTTTCGGGACGTGTCGTCGAATTTGCCGGTCCCATTCCCCGTCTGGCGGGCAAGCTCCGGGCAATGCGGGAAACTATCGGCCGGCCGATCAGCCTTTCCGATGCCATGATCGCTGCCATCTGCCTGTCGCACGACGCTATGCTGGCGACGCGCAATATTAAGGACTTCGAAGAGCTTGACCTCAAGATCGTAAACCCGTTTGAAGCAGACGCTTGAGCGGACTGCCGCGCGCAGAACAGGATACTGGACGAAAAATGCCGCTTCGCGTCATCTTCATGGGCACGCCGGAGTTTTCGGTGCCGGTGCTGCGCGCGATTGCCGAGGCCGGGCACGAGATAGCAGCCGTCTACACCCAGCCGCCGCGAGCCGCGGGCCGCCGCGGGCTGGAGCTGACACCGTCCCCGGTGCAGCGCGAGGCTGAGCGGCTGGGCATCGAAGTGCGCACGCCGCTGTCGCTGAAGGGCGAGGCCGAGCAAGCTGCTTTCCAGGCGTTGCGTGCCGATGTCGCGGTCGTCGTCGCGTATGGTTTGCTGTTGCCGAAGGCTATTCTGGAGGCTCCGCGCCTCGGCTGCCTCAACGGCCACGCCTCGCTTTTGCCGCGTTGGCGTGGTGCAGCTCCCATCCAGCGCGCCATTATGGCCGGCGACGTCGAGACCGGCATGATGGTGATGCGCATGGAAGAGGGCCTGGACACCGGTCCGGTGGCACTGGTTGAAAAATGCGCCATAGAGCCCGATATGACGGCCGGCGATCTGCACGACCGCTTGATGAATATTGCTGCCACGCTGATGGTGGAAGCGCTGTCCCGATTGGAGACAAATACCCTGGCATCGACTTTGCAGGCGGCTGACGGGGTGACCTACGCCAGGAAAATCGATAAGTCGGAGACACGTGTGGACTGGACGCGCCCGGCTGCGGAGGTCCACAATCACATTCGCGGGCTGTCGCCATTCCCCGGCGCCTGGTGCGAGGCCGACATCGGCGGCCGCACGGAACGGCTGAAACTGCTTCGCTCGACGCTTTCTGAAGGTACGCTTTCTGAAAGCATGGGCGAGTCGGGAGGAATTCTCGATGACCGGCTGACGGTCGCCTGCGGGTCGGGCGCGGTCAGGCTAGTCGAAGTTCAACGGGCGGGCGGAAAGCCTGCTGCCGCGAAGGAGTTTCTGCGCGGGGCCAAGATCGAAAAAGGAATGAAGTTCTCATGAGCATGATGTCGATACGCGGCGCGACGCCGCGGGACCGCGAGGCCATACGCCTGGTCGAGGAACACGCATTCGGCCAGCAGGCGGAGGCCGGGCTGGTCGACGCTCTGGTCACCGGCGGCGACGCCGTTGTCGAACTGGTGGCGGAAGAAGACGGCCAGGTGGTCGGCCACATCCTGTTTTCCAGGCTGTTCGTTAGGAACGGCGGCAAGCAGTTTGCAGCCGTGGCGCTGGCGCCGTTGGCGGTGGAACCTTCGTTCCACGGCTCGGGCATTGGCGGTGCGCTGATCCGCGAGTCGCATATCCGCCTCAGGGATGCCGGCGAGACGCTCGCCGTTGTGTTGGGCGATCCGGCCTATTACGGCCGCTTCGGCTACAATCATGCGCGCGCCGAAAAGTTCGAGAGCGAATATCAGGGCGAAGCGCTGCAGGCGCTGGCCTGGGGTGACGCACCCGAAAAAGGCAAACTGGTCTACGCCCAGGCCTTTACCGCACTCGCCGCCTGAACGAAGGGTGTATGCCGCGTTTTCGTCTCGATATCGAATATGACGGCAGCCTCTTCGCCGGCTGGCAACACCAGGCGGATCAGCCTTCGGTGCAGCAGGCTATAGAGCAGGCGATCGAGAAATTCTGCGGTGAGGCGGTGCGGATACGCGCCGCCGGCCGCACCGACGCCGGGGTGCATGCGACCGCCCAGGTGGCGCATGTCGACCTCGCCAAGGCATGGCCAAACGACAAGGTGCGCGACGCCGTCAACGCCCACCTGCAGGCGGCAGGCGCGCGCATCGCCATCCTGCAGGCGACGGTTGTCCCCAATGAGTTCGACGCCCGTTTCTCGGCCACCGGACGGCACTATCTCTACCGCATCCTCAACCGGCGCGCGCCTGCAGCGATGGAAAAGGGCAAGGTCTGGTGGGTGCCGAAGCGGCTCGATGCGGACGCCATGCACGAAGCGGCGAAAGTCCTGCTCGGCCGACATGACTTTACCACCTTCCGCTCGACGCAATGCCAAGCCAACAGTCCGGTGCGGACGCTGGAGCGGCTCGATGTAAGCCGCCAGGGCGACCTGATCGAAGTCAGGGCCTCGGCGCGCTCTTTCCTGCACAACCAAGTGCGCTCCATGGTCGGTTCGCTGAAACGCGTCGGCGACGGCGGCTGGACCGCCGCCGACCTCAAGGCAGCGCTCGCGGCGCAAGACCGCGCCGCCTGCGGCCAGGTGGCGCCGCCCGACGGGCTTTTTCTCGTCGGTGTAGACTATCCGGAGAAGTTCTAAGCCGGAGCGGCGGTCGGCACCGTGATGCCGAGCAGCGCCACTAGGCCGAACAAGACGGCCAGAGACACCACCAACATGCCTGCGAACACGGCGCTGCCGACAGCCGCGCCCTTGCCGATCGCGGCGTTGGTCATCCGCCAGGAGAGTACCAGCGACAGCACCACCAGAGCCAGCCACACCAATTCGGCAACCGGGTTGCCGGACGGCAGGAAAAGCCTGATCAGCGCTGAAGGCAGCAGCATCCAGGCGGTGATCGCCGACGCCCAGTTGCTGGCGACGACATAGTGGACGAAGCGGTCGCCGATGCCGGCGCGCGATGCGACCAGGGCAAGCACAACCAGGGGCAGCAGCCACGAGCCGAGGTCGACGGTCGCCAGGCGAATCAACATGCCCAGCCGGCCGGCGAACGCATTGGGATCGCCGATCTCGTTGGCCGTGCCGACCCAGCCGACGATCATCGCCGGCGCGGCGACGACGATGGCGAAGAAGGAATTCCAGAAGCCGTCCGCCGACAGGTCGAGCAGCCGCAAGCCGTCGGCCTTTCCGAGCATCAGCCGCCAGGCTCCGTTAAGCGATGAAGAGGTCTCGTCAACCGAAAGCATGATCAGCCCTGCTCGAACCAGTCATCGATGAAGCGCTGGTAGATTTGGGTCAGCGTCTCGAGGTCGGCCAGTGCGACGCGCTCGTCGACCATGTGCATGGTCTTGCCGACGAGGCCGAACTCGACCACCGGGCAATAGTCCTTGATGAAACGCGCATCCGAGGTTCCGCCCGAGGTGGACAGCGCCGGCTCCTTGCCGACCGTCGCCTTGATCGACCCGCGCAGCGTCCCGATCAGCTTGTCGTCGCGCGTCAGGAAGACATGGCTCGGCCGGTCGCGCCAGATCAGCTCGTAGTCGACCGGCGTCTTGCCGGTCCGGTATTTCTTGCGCTTCGCCGCCTGGTCGAGGCGGTTATGGATCTCGGCCTGCACCGTCTCGGCAGTCCATGTGTCGTTGAAGCGGATGTTGAAGGTGGCTGTCGCCTTGGCCGGAATAACATTGGTCGCCGGGTTGCCGACATCGATCGAGGTCACTTCCAGATTGGTCGGCTGAAAATCCTTCGTGCCCTTGTCGAAGACGGGCGACAGCAAGGCGTCGACCAGGCTGATCAGGCCGCGCACCGGATTGTCGGCGAGCAATGGATAGGCGACATGGCCCTGGCGGCCGTTGACCGTGACACTGCCCGACATCGAGCCACGCCGGCCGATTTTGATCATGTCGCCGAGCGTGTCCGGATTGGTGGGCTCGCCGACGATCGCGGCGTCCCATTTCTCGCCCCTGGCCGCCGCCCAGTCGAGCAGTTTTGTCGTCCCGTTGATCGCCGGCCCCTCCTCGTCGCCGGTGATCAGCAGCGAGACCGAGCCTTTCGGACCACCCTTTTTCTCGACATGGCGCGCCACGGCGGCGATGAAACAGGCGATGCCGCCCTTCATGTCGACGGCGCCGCGGCCGTACATTTCGCCCTTGGCGATCTCGGCGGCAAAGGGCGGATGCGTCCACGACGCCTCGTCGCCCGCCGGCACCACGTCGGTATGGCCGGCAAACATCAGATGCGGCCCGTTGCCGGAGCGACGCGCGTAGAGGTTCTCGATGTCGGGGGTGCCGTCTTCGGAAAACACAGGGCGTTCGACGGAAAAGCCGAGCGGCTTCAGCATGCCTTCCAGGGCAGCCAGCGCGCCGCCCTCGGCGGGCGTTACGGAGGCGCAACGTATGAGGGTCGCGAGGTTGGCGGCGGGATCGGTCGGCAGTTTCATGGGCAAAGCGATAGTCGAAAGCGAAAGGCCTGTCACGGCCAGAGATGATGACCGATCCTGCCGCCGACATTATGGTTTTCCTGTCGTATAGTGCAGGCCAACACGAGATAATCGCATGGCCAACGCCGAAAAGACCATCGTCATTGCCGGCGCCGGCAGCATCGGCTGCTATGTCGGCGGTTGCCTGGCGCTGGCCGGACGCAAGGTGGTGTTTTTGGCGCGGCCAGGCATCGCGACAGCCTTGCTGGACGGTGGCCTGCGCATCACCGATCTCGATGGTCGCGACCGATCCATCCGGCCGGAGTCCGTCACCACCGATCCCGCCGCTGCCCTCGCCAGTGCCGACGTGGTGCTGGTGACGGTCAAGAACGGCGCTACCGAGGAGATGGCGTCGCTTGTTGCCGGACATGCGCGCGGCGATGTCGTGGTGGTCAGCCTGCAGAACGGCGTCGGCAATGCCGACCGGTTACGCGCCGGGCTCGGTGGACGGACTGTGCTCGCCGGCATGGTGCCGTTCAATGTCGTCCAGTCGGCCATAGGCAATTTGCCGCTTCACGTGCATCGCGCCAGCGACGGCAAGGTCATGATCGAAGATGGCGTGACCGGCCTTGCCGGCCTTCTCGATGTCGAAGGGCTTGGCGTGGAAACCCATCCCGACATGAAAGCCGTTCAGTGGGGCAAGCTGCTGATCAACCTCAACAACGCGCTTGTCGCCTTGTCCGGCCTGCCGCTGGCGAGCGAACTTGCCGACCGCCGCTGGCGGCGAATCCTGGCCGGTCAGATCGACGAGGCCCTGGCGGCGATGAAGGCGTTACATATCGCGCCGGCACGAATCGGCGGCTTGCATCCCGTCCTGCTGCCGAAACTGCTCCGGCTGCCGGACTGGCTGTTCCGGCTGGTCGCCCGCCGCATGCTCGCCATCGACCCGCAGGCGCGCTCGTCCATGTGGGACGACCTCCAGCGTGGTCGGCCGACCGAGATCGGTGACCTGCAGGGGGCCGTCCTGAACCTCGCCGAAAAGGCCGGCACGCCGGCGCCTCTGCTGAAGCGGGTCACCGTGCTGGTGCGGCAGGCCGAGCGGGAAAAGCGCGGCTCACCCGGGCTGACGCCGGAAGCCGTCACTGGATAGTCTACTTGCCGCGAGCCTCGGGCCTTGGCCCGCATAGCCCGAAAACAGGCGCGTGGGCCCGCCGCGTCACAGCTTTGGTGCGCGCCTCGGAGCCGGCGCTTTGCTCGCCGGGCCTGGCGCCGGCACGGGCTGCGCCGCCGGGTGGTTCTCGATCAGCGTGATCTTCTGCCAGATCTTGCGCGACAGGTTGGACGCCAGGTTCTCGACGTCGTTGACGCCGTCGATGACCACATCGTCATTGACGGACTGCGCAAACAGCGCCGCGATCTTGCCGGTGATCGACAGCATTTCCGAGCAATAGTCGAGGTAGCGCGCAAGGTCGGCGGCATTGGTGATGCGCGCCGGCGAATGCGCGGTCGGCCTGAAATTGGCGGACAATGCTGCCGGATCCTTGGTCAGCTGGTGCATGTCGATGACATGGATCAGCGATCTCAACCCATGCAACTGGCGAAACACCCGCTTGCGCTTGATGCGCTCCTCGGTGCGGATCAGCGCCAGCAGGCCGAGCACGGCAAGGATCATCATGTTGATCGTGGCTTCGATGCCTTGCACCGACTGCACCGCATCGTCGGCCTGCGAGATATGGATGAGCGGCAGGATGGTGCCGACGAACAGGAAGATCAGCGCGCCGGCGGCAACAGCGGCGACGATGGCGCCGCGGAGCCACCAGATCGGCGCTTCGAGCGCCTGCGCCGCCTTGGCCAGGTCGCGCGACAGCGACACCAGTTCGGCGGCGACGCCGCGCAGGCCGGCATCGGGAAAACGCTCGGCGACGCGCTCTTCCAGCCGCTCGGCGGTGTCGATGATCAGTTTCGGATCAAGCGTGCGGTAGCGCATGGCGAGATATCCGGTCGGCGCTCATGGTTCAGCCGGCGCGTTGCTGCGTTTGCCGTAGCGGTTCGGACCGGGGTCACCGCGGAAACACGCTAGAACGATGAGAAGAATGGGGCCGATGATAAGAGAGATCAACGCGTAATAAGTCGGCTTGCCGAAATCATGAAACCGCTTTGCGGTTACCGCAAAGCTCGACCATGTCGAGATCAGCAAAACGACCCAGAACACAAGTGCCCAGTTCTGGCTGGTTGCGGTGCCGGGTTCCAGTCTCGACAACTGGTAGAGCGGGAAAAACTGTGCAAGCACCAGCAGCAGCCCGGCGAGCACGTAGGCACTTGGGCTGACGCGCCCTGAGAGGCTGAAGAAAAGCCAGGGAAGTGGTGGTGTGTTGGGCAATCTGGAGCGCTCTGGTTGCTCGGACAGGATCAATCACGCAGCAGTTCGTTGATCGAGGTTTTCGACCGGGTCTTGGCATCGACGCGCTTGACGATGACGGCGCAGTAGAGGCCAGGGCCCGGCTCGTTGTTCGGAAAGGCCTTGCCCGGCATCGAGCCGGCGACGACGACCGAATTCGGCGGCACCTCGCCATAAAACACTTCGCCGGTGGCGCGGTCGACGATCTTGGTCGACTGGCCGATGAACACACCCATTCCGAGCACCGAGCCTTCGCGCACGATGCAGCCCTCGACCACTTCGGAGCGCGCGCCGATGAAGCAATTGTCCTCGATGATGGTCGGGCCGGCCTGCATCGGCTCCAGCACCCCGCCGATGCCGACGCCGCCCGAGAGGTGCACATTCTTGCCGATCTGGGCGCAGGAGCCGACCGAGGCCCAGGTGTCGACCATGGTGCCGCTGTCAACATAGGCGCCGACATTGACGAAGGACGGCATCAGCACCGCGCCCGGCGCGACATAGGCAGAACGGCGCACGATCGAAGACGGCACGGCGCGGAAGCCTGCCTTCTCGAAGTCGACCGCGCTCCAGCCGTCGAACTTCGACGCCACCTTGTCCCACCAGACCGCCTGGCCGGGGCCGCCCTTGATGATCTCCATCGGATAGAGCCGGAAGGAGAGCAGCACCGCCTTCTTCAGCCACTGGTTGACATGCCATTTGCCATCCGGCTGGCGCTCGGCGACCCGCACGGTGCCACGGTCGAGCAGGTCGAGTGAGGACTGGATGGCGTCGCGCGTTTCGCCACGGGTCGCGGTCGAAATCGTGTCGCGCTCCTCGAAGGCCTTCTCGATGGTCTTTTCGAGGCTGGCCAGATCAGGCTTCGACATGAATTCGCTCCGTTACCACGCTGTTAAGGCCGTCGGCCTTAACCTTGTTTTGAAAGTCGCGCGGACCCTATGTTAAGGCGTATTGGGGGTCAATCGCGGGTGCGCCATGGGACGGCGCAAGTGAACTGTTGGGACGGGTAGAAAGCATATGACTCCTATGGAAAAGGCGGGATGGACGCCGCTGCCGCATTCGGACGAGGATCTGGAGCGCTCGAAAAGCGTGCCCGACACGCCGCAGACTCGCGCCGAAACCTACCGGCTGGCCTGGAACGATCCCGACTTCATGACGCGCCGGGAATTGCGCGCTGTGCGCTTGCAGCTTGAGCTCTTGAAGCCCGAAATGATCCTGGCCGAGCGCGGCATCCGCTCGACGGTCATCCTGTTCGGCGGCGCGCGTATTCCCGAGCCCGGCGGCGAGGCCTGGGCCGCCAAGAACGAGACGCAGAAGAAAAACCTCGAGGAAAACAGCAAATACTACGAGGAGGCGCGCAAATTCGCCCGCCTCTGCTCACAGCAATCGGCCACGTCCTACTACCGCGAATTCGTCGTCGTCACCGGTGGCGGCCCAGGCGTGATGGAGGCGGGAAATCGCGGCGCCGACGATGTCGGCGCGCCGTCGATCGGCCTCAACATCGTCCTGCCGCACGAGCAGGCGCCGAACGCCTATGTGACCCCGGAGCTGTGCTTCAACTTCCACTATTTCGCCATCCGCAAGATGCATTTCGTCATGCGCGCCAAGGCCGTCGCGGTGTTTCCGGGCGGCTTCGGCACCATGGACGAATTCTTCGAGACGCTGACGCTGATCCAGACCGGCCGCATGGAGCGCGTGCCGGTGATCCTGTTCGGCAAGGCGTTCTGGCAGCGCGCGATCGACCTCGATTTCCTGGCCGAACAAGGCACCATCACGCCCGGCGACCAGGATATCATCGACTTTGTCGACACCGCCGACGAGGCCTGGGGGATCATCAGCCGCTTCTACAAGTTGGGGGAGTAGGGGAACCGGGAATTGAAGAACTGAAGAATTGAGGAAAAGGAGGTCCGGATCGGTCTCCCTTTCACCAGTTCTTCAATTCTTCAGCTCCTCAATTCCTCTACCCCCTCCACTATCCCCGTCAGAAACGTCGCGAGATCGTCGGTGACGAAATCGACGTCGTCCTCATTGGCCGGATCGCGCTCCCAGATCTCGGCAAAGGTCGGCTCGAAATTGCGCGGCACCACCAGCACCGTGGTCATGCCCAGTGATTTCGGCACCTCGAGGTTGCGGGCGAGATCCTCGAACATCACCGCATTGTGTCCGGTGACGGCGTGCAGTTCGGCAAACTTCTCATAGGTCTGCCGCGACGGCTTCGGCGTCAGCCCGGCGGCGACGATATCGAAAATGTCGTCGAAATGGTCGAGTATGCCGAGCTGGCGCGCGGTGCGCTCGGCGTGCCTGCGGTCGCCATTGGTGAAGATGAACTTGCGGCCGGGCAGCTGGCGGATAGCGGTGCCCAGCACCGGATCCGGCACCAGCCACGAATAGTCGATATCATGCACCTTTTCGAGAAAGTCGTCGGGGTCGATGCCGTGACGCGTCATCAGCCCGTTCAGCGTCGTGCCATATTCCTGATAGAGTTCCTTCTGCAGCTTGCGCGCTTCCTCGCGCGGCAGCGTGAGCAGTTCTCCGACATAGGCCGTCATCTTGACGTCGATCTGCGAAAACAGATTCGAATGGTGCGGATAAAGCGTGTTGTCGAGGTCGAACACCCAGTCGGTGACATGGGCGAAGCGGGCGGGATCGGGCAGCGTGGTCATGGCGTCCTTATGGCATGAAATATCTGCCGTTCGAACCCCTTTCTGATGTAGAGCTTATCCACAACCTATGTGCATCTAGAGTTGTAAAAATGGGCTCACCATTCAAATTTTAGCCATCACGGAAAGGTGGCCTTCAGGGCTTGCTGGCACAGAGACGGTTCAGTGGGAGCCAGCGATGAGTCGCATAGTCTTAAAGTCCGCCGCGGTCGCATTCGGCTCGGTAGCCATCTCGCTTTTGCTGACGCTGATCATCGTTCCCGCCATGGGTTTTCCGGTCGACCGCACTGTCTGGCTGACATCGACGGTGTGCCCGCTGGCGCTCGCCTGGATCGCCTGCGCCAGCACCTTCTGGCAGAGCGACCGACTGAAAAACGCGCATCGCGATCTCGCCCGCGCGCATGCCCAGCTCGCCGCCGCGCATCGGCGCCTGTCGGCGAAGGCGAGCCGCGACGACATGACCGGCATGCTCAACCGCGAGAGCTTCTTTGCCGCGTTGGACGGCTCGCGGCGCAAATCCGATCGCGGCGCGCTGCTGATCATCGACGCCGACCATTTCAAGGCGATCAACGACAGTTTCGGCCATCTGACCGGCGATGACGCACTGGTGTTGATCGCCAGCGCCATCGAGCGCGGCGTCCGCAGCGGCGACGTGCTCGGCCGCATTGGCGGTGAGGAGTTCGGCGCCTTCCTGGTCGGCGCTACGGAAGCCGAAGCCCGGCGCGTGGCCGAGCGCATCCGCCGTGAAGTCGAGCTGGTCCGCTTTCGTCCGGTCGACGAGCGCACGGTGCCGCTGACCGTCTCGATCGGCGGCATCACCTGTGCGCAAGATGCCGATGTCTCGGACCTGATGCGCGCCGCCGACCGCCGGCTCTACGAGGCCAAGCACCGCGGCCGCAATTTGTCGATCCTCGACCGGGACATTTCCGAAGCTGCCTAGGTGTTGGTGGTGGGGCTGTTAACGGTTCGCCAACATTGTTTCCACGCAACTGCGCCGTTTACCGGGTTGTAACTCGTTTACAGGCAAGGCTTGGCACGGGAATGGCATGTCTGGCCGGTACCTGTGCCGTTCAGGGAACGCCATGCGTGGATCGAAGCCCCCATCCAGAGACGTGTCATGAGTTTCTTCATCAGGAAAATATCGCGCCGCACCATCGTGCAGGCGCTGATTGCGATGCCGGCGCTACAGCTTTTTCGCAAGCAGCCTGACAGCGACCGCCCCCCGGCCGATCCCGACGTGATCGTCGTGGTCAATGGCTGGATCCTGAAGCGGAGCGACCTGGCATGATCTTCGACAGCTATGAGGCGTTTCGAGCCTCGGATTTCAAGCCCAAGGTCTGCATTCTCGGCTCCGGGCCGGCCGGCACCACCATTGCCAGAAAGCTCGGCGCCGCCGGCATTCCGGTCGTGGTGCTGGAGGCCGGCGCACGCGAATTCAGCGACGAGTCGCAGGATTTCTACCGCGGCTCCACGGTCGGCGATCAATATTTCGATCTCGACATCACCCGGCTGCGCTTCATGGGCGGGTCGTCGAACCACTGGGCCGGCTGGTGCCGCGTGCTCGACAAGCAGGACTTTGAGCCCAAGGCATGGGCGCCGGACACCGGCTGGCCAATCGCCCGGACCGACATCGAGCCCTATCTGTCCGAGCTGCACGACATACTCGAGCTTCCCGACTTCAAGCCCGATGTGCCGATTTCAGACGACATACGCTGGGTGCAGCTGATCAAGAGCCCGGCCGTGCGCTTTGGCGAGAAATTCTCCGACGAGCTCGACAAGAGCAAGAACATAGCGCTCGTGCTCAACACCTATGCCACCGAACTTGCCGGGGACGGCAAACGAGTGACCGGCGCCAGGCTGTGGTCGAACGGCAAGGATGCCGGCGCCTTCAGCGCCGATTATTTCATCGTCTGCGCCGGCGGGCTGGAGAATTCGCGGCTGCTTCTATGGTCGAACCAGCGCTCGAATGGCGGCGTGGTGCCGAACGCCACGGCACTTGGCCGCTACTGGATGGAGCACCCGACCTTCGAGGGCGGCAATGCCATCCTGGCCGATTACAGCGAGTTCGAGGTCGATGCCGTCAACGAGGCGTTCTTCTCGCCGACGCTCGCCGCCATGGAGCGGCTGCAGATCATGAATTTCGGCATACGCCTGATCGAGACGCCCTATGCCGGCGTCAAGAGCCTGATTGCCGACCTTGCCTGCACCGCGCCCGAGGCCGCCGAATGGGTCGCCTACCAGCTCAGCCAGAACCTGCGCTGCGCCGCCCAGCTCTACGTCGCCTGGGAACAGGCGCCGCTGGCCTCGAACCATATCGAATTGTCGAAGACCGATGTCGACCGTGCCGGCGTGCCGCGCATCGAGCTGCACTGGAAGAAGTCGCCGTTGGAGCGCCGCACCATCCTCGAGGGGCTCAAGTTGTTCGGAACGACGCTGATCGAGAAGGACCTCGGCCGCGTCCGCATCATGGACTGGCTGACCAATGGCGAGGACTACCCGACGGATGAGGAACTGGCCGGCCACCACCACATGGGCGGCACGCGCATGGGCACCGATGTCGTCAAGAGCGTGGTCGACGCCAACTGCAAGGTGCACGGCATGGATAATCTCTATGTCGGTGGTTCCTCGGTATTCTGCACCTCTGGCGAATGCAATCCAACGACGACGATCACAGCGCTTGCCTGCCGGCTAGGCGACCATCTGACCAAAGTAATCACGGTGTGACGAAGTCATCCACGGTGTGACGAAGTCATTACCGTCTGATTGTCAAAAAAGCGAACGGCGCGACAGGATTGCTGCCGGCGCTACCCATGCCTTGGTGTCGAAACCCTCGGAAATCAGCGCCAACGAGATCTCCCTCCCCCTTGTGGGGAGGATTAAGGGTGGGGATAGGTGCCGCGCAAACCCTTCAGGATTTGCTAAACCGTCGCTGGATCCAGGGTCGGCTGCCCCTTGCGACGGGCAACAATCGCCTTGAAATCGGCGGTCCGGAACGCATCGCGCAGCACGTCGAAGGACGGCAGCACGAAATAAGCGCGCTGGAACTTGTCGATCTCGTAACCGGTGCGCATTACCGTTTCGAGGTCGAAGGGCACGCGGTGCGCGTCCGGGCTCGCGACGGCGAACTGCAATTCGGTGAACGACGACATCAGCCCGGCGCCGAAAGCTTTCAGCTTCTGGCCCTCCTCCTGTATCAGCCCGTATTCGGCGGTGTACCAGTAGAGCCGGGTGATCATCTCGTCACCGCCCAGCGCAATCACGTTCTCGGCCTTTTCGCCATACATCTGCATGAAGTCGGCAAACACCGGCTGTGTCAGGATGGGCACATGGCCGAAGAAGTCGTGGAACATGTCGGGTTCGACGATGTAGTCGAGCTCGTCCTTGGTGCGCAGCCAGTTGGTCACCGGAAAGCGCCGGTTGGCGAGATGGTCGAAGAAGGGCGCGGCCGGGATGAGCCCAGGCACGGCGACGATTTCCCAGCCGGTCAGCTTGCGCAGCTTGTCTGAGACCGCGCCGAAATCCGGGATCTTGTCGAGCAGGCCGAGTGCGGCGATCCCATCGAGATAGGAATGGTGCGCCAGCTTCTGCGTCAGCTTGGTCTGCCGGTCGCACAACGTGCGCCACACCGCCTGTTCGTCGGCGCTGTAGTTGTAGCCCTGCGCCACGGTGAAGTCGGAACGGCACACTGAATAGTCGCCACGCAGGCCTTGCGCCGCGCAATCGCGGGCATATTCGGCAACACTCATCGTCGTCATGGTTCTTCTCCCCTGATCGTGACACTTGAATCTGTCCGCAGAGTCTAGCGGCGGCCGGCGAGGCAATTCAGCTTTGATGATGGCTTGGGTCCATGATTTGAGGTAAAAATCACCAAGAAGAAGCTGAAAGAGAGTGAAAATGCCTCAGTTCGACGATTTCGAGATCAAGATGCTGGATGTTCTTCAGCGCGATGGACGCAAGCCCGTGTCCGAACTGGCGCAGGAGATCGGCCTGTCGACGACGCCTTGCGCCCGCCGCTTCGAGGCGCTGCAGGAGGCCGGCATCATCAAGGGCTTTGCCGCCGTGCTCAACCGCCGCGCCGTCGGCCTGATGGTCGAGGTGTTCATCCAGGTGCGCCTCACCAGCCACAGCGACGGTTCGCCCGAAACCTTCATCGCCGCCGTGCAACGCATGGACGAAGTGTCGTCATGCTGGACGATGACCGGCGACCACGATTTCCTGCTGCACGTCATGGTGCCGTCGGTCGACGAACTCAACGCCTTCGTCATGCACCGCCTGATGCGCCTTGCCGGCGTGCGCGACGTTCACACCCAGCTGGTGCTGCAGAACATCAAGGGCCCGGGCCACGTGCCGCTCGCCCACCTCAGGCGGTAGGACACGCATCGCCATTTCTGCGGAAAAGCTGCACGCAAACTGCTGAACGGAGCCCAAATGCGAAACTGAAACGCCGGCTACGCCATGCGGACCGTCGCTCAAAGGTCCGTCATGAACATCGTGCTGATCAATCCGCCGCACACCGCCATCGGCAGCCGCGTGCCCGATGACCATCTGCCACCGCTCGGCCTGCTGGCACTGGGCGGCCCGCTTATCGACGCCGGCCATAAAGTCCGGCGGGTCGATGCCGAATTCGGGCCGATGCCGTTGGAAACGCTGGTGCGCGATGCGCTCAGCGGCCAGCCCGATTGCATCCTGATCGGCCACTCCGGCTCGACCTCGGCGCATCCCACCGCGCTCGCGATCGCCCGCATGGTCAAGGCGCTCGAGCCGGCGACGCTGGTGATCTATGGCGGCGTGTTCCCGACCTATCACTGGCGCGACGATGCGCTGGTACACGCAAATGGGCCGCCGCGTGGTTCCACGAGGTCTGGGGTTTTCTGGCCCGCGACCGCCGCCTCAAGGATGGTCCGACGCTGGCTGAGTTCTGGGGCGCTCCGCAGGATCCCGATGAGGAATCCATGGTCGTCATGCGCCCGTCGCGCAAGCCGGCCGAAGCGGCTGTCGCGATCTCTGCCGGCGCCTGACAGGCTCGCTGCCATTCATAGATACGTACCGTATGCGTATTGACATACGCAGCGTATGTACCCACCTCATGCATACGGGACGTATGTGAGTGCCCCGGACAATGGAGTGAAAATGACCAAACGTGACGCGATCTTTCCTGCCGGCCGGCAGGCTCTCTACGAGATGAATCGCTATTCTGCTGCAATCCGATCGGGCGATCTTTTGTTCGTCTCGGGCCAGGTCGGCAGCCGCGAGGACGGGTCGCCCGAACCTGCATTCGAAAAGCAGGTCCAGCTTGCCTTCGATAATCGCGCGGCAGTACTGAAAGCAGCGGGCTCCACGTTCGACGATATAGTCGACGTGACCACCTTCCACACCGATCCGGCAGCGCAATGGCCCGTGATCGATGCCGTTCGGCTGAAGGTGTTCGGTGAACCGCCCTACACCAATTGGACGGCGGTCGGCGTCAACTGGTTAGCCGGCTTCGACTTCGAGATAAAGGCCATCGCGCGCCTGCCCCAGCCTGCCTAACGGCTGGCCAGCCGATCGACTGGCCGCCAAGCAAGTTGCACCTCAGGGCACGATCAGCGTGCCGGCGCCGTGTTCGGTGAACAGTTCCAGAAGCACCGCATGCGGCGTCTTGCCGTTGAGGATGACGACGCCTTCGACGCCGCGCTCGATCGCCTCGATGCAGGTCTCGACCTTGGGGATCATGCCGCCCGATACCGTGCCGTCCTTGATCAGCGCCCTGGCCTCGGCCACCGTCAGCTCGTCGATCAGCTTCTTGTTCTTGTCGAGCACGCCGGGCACGTCGGTCAGGAACAAAAGGCGCGTCGCCTGGCAGGCGCCTGCAATGGCGCCGGCGAAAGTGTCGGCATTGATGTTGTACGTGTGGCCGTCGCGGCCCGGCGCCACCGGCGCCAGCACCGGGATCATTTCCGAGCGTGCCAGCAGATCGAGCAGGGTGCGGTCTACCTCGACCGGCTCGCCGACGAAACCGAGATCGAGCACACGCTCGATGTTGGAGTCCGGGTCGATCATGGTCTTGCGCGCCTTTTCGGCGAACACCATGTTGCCGTCCTTGCCGCACAGGCCGATCGCCCATTCGCCCTCGGCGTTGATCAGCGCGACGATCTCCTTGTTGATCGAACCGGCCAGCACCATCTCGACGATCTCGACCGTCTTCTGGTCGGTAACGCGCAGCCCGCCTTCGAACTTGGATTCGATGCCCATCTTGGCCAGCATGGCGCCGATCTGCGGCCCGCCGCCATGGACGACGATCGGGTTGACGCCGGACTGCTTCAGCAGCGCGATGTCACGGGCGAAAGCCTTGCCGAGCTCGATATCGCCCATGGCATGACCGCCATATTTCACCACCACCGTCTTGTGCTCGTAGCGCTGCATATAGGGCAGGGCCCGCGAGAGCAGGGCGGCCTGCATTTCGGCGGTGGCGGTGATCTCCGTCATCGGCATGGTTCCCTGGATGTGGGTAAGGACGGCGGCGTCTTAGCGGGAATTGGCCCAGGCCGCAAACAGCTTTGCTATCACGATGATGAAATCTGCCGGATCAGGCCGGCACCTTGAGCGGCGCCCGCCGCGTCAGCCAGCCGGAAACCTTCTCCATCTGCGCGGCAAGCGACAAAAGCGTCCTGCTCGTCGCCGGGGCGGCCGACGGCCTGGATGCCGAGCGGCAGGCCAGCATCGGTGACATGGACCGGCAGCGCGATCGACGGCTGGCCGCTAACATTCTGGATCGCCGGCCAGTGGTGAACCACAGGCTCTTGTCCATCAATTGCCCAAACAGGGATCTGATCTCCAAGAGACGGGTCAAATGCAATTTGTCGAGCAGGTTTTCGATGAGCTCGTCGGCCCCCTTCGGGTCCATGGCGCCTCAGGCAAGCGGCGGATGCGCAATGATCGGGTTGCCTCGGCGCGCGCGATCGCAGCATCGACAAGGTCTGGCGGCGAGATCTCGCCTCTGTGCACAGCCTGCCAAGTCGGTTGCATCGTTCTCCCACAGCATCTGTTCGGCCGACATTGCTGTTCCCCTTTCTGCGGGAGGCTAACGACAGCCGATTTCCTTGGCACCGACCGGCGATTACTGGCGATCGGGCGCGGACATCGTTTGCGTGGACAACAAGATTTCTGCCTTTGCAAATAAATTGTGATCGCTTAGCTTGTCCGTATGACGCCGCAGGATATCTCCACCCTGATTGTCCGAACCTCGATGAAGGATCGGACTGCGTTCGATCTGCTTTACCGGCAAACCAGTGCGAAACTTTTCGGCGTGTGCCTTCGTGTATTGAAGGATCGCGGAGATGCGGAAGAAGCGCTGCAAGAGGTCTTCGTCAAAGTGTGGACGAAGGCGGACCGTTTCGCTGTTTCCGATCTAAGCCCAATCTCCTGGCTGGTGGCCATAGCACGCAATCATGCGATTGATCGCATCCGGTCGCGACGCAAGCCCGCTGCCGATATCGATGCCGCGCTCGACGTGGCTGACCCCGGTCCGGGGCCAGAGGCTATGGTTGTTGCGGGCGGTGAATCCGAGCGCATCTATCAGTGCCTTGAAGAGTTGGAACAAGACCGGGCGCAAGCCGTTCGGGGTGCTTATTTGAACGGCGAAAGTTACGCCGAGCTCGCGGAACGTCACAAGGTTCCGCTCAACACGATGCGGACATGGCTGCGCCGCAGCCTGTTGAAACTTAGAGAATGTCTGGAAAGATGACCCTGGCAGAAGAAAATGGACCGGAACGTGGAGGCGACGACCTGCTCGCAGCCGAATACGTTCTCGGCGTGCTGCCGGCGGATGAGCGCCAGATAGCCTCCGGACGCATCGACGCGGAGACCGGCTTTGCCCGTCTCGTCGATTCCTGGGAAGTGAATCTCTCGCCGATGGCTGCCGCTTATGCTGAGGTAGAGCCGCCGGCCACCATCAAGCCGGCTATCGATCGCCGGCTGTTCTCCTCCACCGCGGCATCGACGACGGCCCCGAGCGGCAGCCTGTGGTCCAGCCTTAGCTTCTGGCGCGGCCTCACCGCAGCGGCTCTCGCGGCCCTGGTGCTCTATGTCGCCGTGCCTTACGTCAGGTCGCCGGTCGTCGTGCCGCAGGAGCGCCTCGTCGCCTCGCTGGCTGCCGAAGGCAGCGATGTCAAATACCTCGTCGTCTACGACGCTTCCCGCCGCGATGTCGGCCTGTCACTGGTTTCGGGCGAACGCGCCGCCGGCAAGGACTTCGAACTGTGGATGATCGAAGGCAAGAATGCGCCGGTCTCGATGGGTGTCATTCCCGCCGGCCAGGTCACGCACATTCCGGTTACCCCGGCAGTGCAGCAGAAGCTGGCGCAAGGCGCCGTGCTTGCCGTCAGCGTCGAGCCGACGGGCGGTTCGACGACCGGACAGCCGACCGGACCGGTCGTTGCCGCGGGCGACCTGAAGGGCATCTGATAAATCGTAAAACCATGACGTCACAATGAAGACAGCGGAAGTACATCTTCCGCTGTTTTCGTTTTGGATACGCTGCTGGAGATTAGAGGTTCGATCTCCGGAGATTAATTCGTCGACAAAATAAAGGAAATTTTTCCCGGCGCGCGGAAACTCAGGCAGTTCTATTTCGTATCTCCTCATGTTCCGAAAGAGGAAACAATAACCCCGAGGAGTTCGAACACTATGCGTAGAATCGCCACCCTTTTGCTCGCCGGTACCATTACCGTCTCCGCCCTCGCCACGGTCGCCTATGCCGAGAATCCGATGGTTGGCGGCGCCGCCATGTTCGCCAACAAGAACATCGTCGAGAACGCCGTCAATTCGAAGGACCACACCACGCTGGTCGCCGCGGTCAAGGCTGCCGGCCTGGTCGAGACACTGCAGGGCGCCGGCCCGTTCACCGTCTTCGCGCCGACCAATGAGGCCTTCGCCGCGCTTCCGGCTGGCACGGTCGAGTCTCTACTCAAGCCCGAGAACAAGGACAAGCTCACCAAGATCCTGACCTGCCATGTCATCGGCGCCAAGGCGATGGGCGCCGATGTCGCCTCGATGGCCAAGGCCGATGGCGGCACCCACAAGGTCAAGACGGTCGGCGGCTGCGAGCTGTCGCTCAAGGCTGATGGCGGCAAGGTCACCGTGACCGACGAGAACGGCAATGTCGCCAATGTGACGATCGCCGACGTCGAGCAGTCGAACGGCGTCATCCACGTCATCGACAAGGTCCTGCTGCCGAAGATGTAACAAAGCCCCTGCCGCCGACGAACAGGCGGTAAGCTCCTGCAGATTGCGCGGCCCCGCCCCCGTGGGCCGAGCAAACGACCGAGCGCTCCATCCCGTCCGCAATAAGCGCGGAGCCGGTATGGAGCGTTCGTTTGCAGAGGCCCACCGTCGCCGGCTTTTGATTTTGCAGTGCCGGCCAGATCTGGCATAACAACCCGCAGGAGGATTTCTGTCATGAACCGTCGCGACTTGCTTTTGAGTGGCGTCGCCTTTGCGACCGTTGCCGGCGCGGCGGCAACGTTGCGCTTGGGCGGGCCCGCCAAAGCCGCCGAAACCTTCGAGGTCACCAAGACCGACGCCGAATGGCACGCCATCCTGTCTGACGAAGCCTTCAACGTGCTGCGCAAGGAGGGCACCGAATATCCCGGCACCAGCCCGCTGCTCAACGAGCACCGCAAGGGCATTTTCGCCTGCGCCGGCTGCGACCTGCCGGTCTATTCCTCGGAGACCAAGTTCGAATCCGGCACCGGCTGGCCGAGCTTCTGGCAGGAGATTGCCAACGCCGTCGGCAAGACCGAGGACCGTTCGCTCGGCATGACGCGTACCGAGGTCCACTGCCGCCGCTGTGGCGGCCATCTCGGCCATGTCTTCGACGATGGCCCGGCGCCGACCGGCCTGCGCCATTGCATCAACGGCGTGGCGCTCAGCTTCAAGCCGGCCACTGCCTGACCGTTCGGCGTCTTTTAGCGGGATTGGGGATTTGGCGCCGGTGTGACGACCGCCTCCTATCTCTTGAAATGGGGCGAAAACAGTCAACTTCAAGAATTGGCAGACGGCTTTTTATGCGTAGATTCCGCAGCCCTTAACGAGAGGGCCAGAACCTATGCAACGAACTGAAGCACGGGCTCGCGACGGCGAGCCCAAATCGACCGCCAAATCGACCGACGGTGTTGATGCGGACCGGCCGCGAATATCCCATTCCGTGGTGATCGCCGGCGGCGGCCCGACCGGGTTGATGCTGGCCGGCGAGCTTTCCCTGGCCGGCATCGATGTCGCCATCGTCGAGCGGCGCGAGAACCAGGACCTCGCCGGCGCGCGCTCGGGCGGCCTGCATTCGCGCACCATCGAGATCTTCGACCAGCGCGGCATTGCCGATCGGTTCCTGTCGCAAGGCCAGACCGCACAGGTCGCAGGCTTCGTCGGCGTTTCGCTTGATATCAGCGACTTCCCCACCCGCCACAATTACGGGCTGGCGCTGTGGCAAAAGCACATAGAGCGCATCCTTGCTGACTGGGTCGAGGAGCTTGGCGTCACGTTCTACCGTGGCCGCGAGGTGACAGGCTTGGTGCAGGATGGCGGCGGCGTCGATGTCGCGCTGAGCGATGGCGGGTCGCTTCGTGCCGATTATCTCGTCGGCTGCGACGGCGGCAGAAGCCTCGTGCGCAAGGCGGCGGGCATCGAGTTCCCCGGTTCCGAGCCGACAACCAGCAATTTGATCGCCGAGATCGAGGTAACGGAAGAGCCGCAATGGGGTATCCACCGCGATGCCATCGGAATTCACGGCCTCAGCAGACTGGAAGACGGTACGGTGCGGGTGCTGGTGACCGAACGCGAGGTCGGGGCCGGCGGCGTGCCCACATTGCATGAGCTCAGCGAGGCGCTCATTGCCGTCTACGGCACCGATTACGGCGTCCACAATCCAACATCGCTGGCCCGCTTCACCGACATGACCCGGCAGGCAGCCTCATACCGCAAGGGGCGGGTGCTGCTGGCAGGCGACGCCGCGCACGTGCATCCACCGGACGGTGGACAGGGGCTGCAGACCGGCGTGCAGGACGCGGTCAATCTGGGCTGGAAGCTCGCCCAAGTGGTCAGGAAAACTGCGCCCGAAAGCCTGCTCGACAGCTACCAGGCAGAGCGCCACCCGATTGCCGCGCGTGTGATGAAAAACACCATGGCGTCGGTCGTGCTCCGTCGCGAAGACGAGCGCACCAAGGCGCTGCGCGATACAGTGTCGGAACTTCTCGGCATGGAAGAGCCGCGCAAGCGTTTTGCCGGCATGTTGTCCGGCCTGGACATCCACTACGATCTTGGCGAGGGGCATCCGCTGCTGGGGCGTCGCATGCCGGATCTCGACCTCGTCACCGCTGCCGGTCCGCTGCCGGTTTTCGCCCTGCTGCACGACGCTCGGCCGCTGCTGCTTAATCTTGGTGAGCCCGGCGCTTTTGGTATCGGCCAGTGGGTGGAGCGGATTCAGCTGGTCGACGCCAGCTACGATGGCGCATGGGAGCTTCCGGTGCTGGGGGCAGTCGAAGCCCCACGCGCAGTGCTGGTCCGGCCTGACGGTTATGTGGCCTGGGTCGGCGGCCCTGAAGCAGCCGGGCTAACCGACTCGCTGACCAAATGGTTTGGGCCGCCTGCCGCAGCATAGCGCGCCGGGTGTTCGACCAAGGAGCTTGACAACGATCGATGCTTAAGCGTGACCCCGGAAATCGGGGGTGATTTCCGGGGTCACACATGAGGGCGCCAGGCGGGGGATCCGGCGCGCTCAATGGCCTCCGCTACCGCTGCCCGCGGGCGGCGCCGGCTTGGCGATGACCAGGGTGAAGACCGCCATGGTCGCGAACAGCACGGTCAGCATGGTGAACACATCCATGAACGACAGCAGCGACGCCTGCTGCTGGACCATGCCCGACAGTTTGGAGATCGCCGCCTTGGTGGCGTCGAGGCCGGGAGTCTGCTGGAAGTCGAGCGTCATGTTCTGCAGCTTGGCCTGCGCCGCTGCACTGCCCCATTCCACATGCTCGGCCAGCCTGGCGTAGTGGAAGGCGCTGCGATCGATCAGCACGGTGTTGATGACGGCAAGGCCGACCGCACCGCCGAGGTTGCGGGTCAGGTTGAACAGGCCCGACGCGTTCTTCAGCCGGTCCGGCGGCAAGGTACCGAGCGCAATGTTGTTGATCGGCACCATGCACAGCATCATCGAGCTGCCGCGCAGGATCTGCGGGATCAGCAATTCCCAGAAATCCCAGTCGGCGGTCAGATGCGTCATCCACCATGTGCCGGCAGCGAAACCGAACAGCCCGATCATCATCATGATGCGCAAATCCATCTTGCTCGACAGGATGCCGGAAATCGGCGCGGTGACGAACATCGCCAGGCCGCTGACGAACAGGGCTTCGCCGATCATCAAGGAATCGTAGCCGCGGATGCGTCCGAGGAACACTGGGTAGAGATAGGTCAGACCGTACAGGCCGATGCCGATGACGAAGGAGAACAGCGAACCGAAGGCGAAATTGACGTTGGTGAAGGCCCTGAGATCGACGATCGGCTCCTCGGCGGTAAAGGCGCGCCAGAAGAACAGCGCCGCACCGACAACCATGATGATGGCGCAGATGAACACGGCCTGTTCCTGCAGCCAGTCATGGTTCGGACCTTCCTCGAGCACATATTCCATGCAGCCGAGGAACGCCGCCATGCCGGCAAGGCCCCACCAGTCGAACTTGCTGAACAGGCCGAGATTGGGCTTGTCGAAATCGATCAGGGTCCAAGTCGTGACCGTCACCAGAATGCCTGGAATGACATTGATGAGGAACAGCCAGTGCCACGACATGGCATGGCTGATATAGCCGCCGACGGTCGGGCCGATGGTCGGCGCCAGCGTCGCCACCAGGCCGATCATCGGCGACACCATGGCGCGGCGCGACGGCGGGAAGATGGTGAAGGCGGCGGCGAAAACGCTCGGGATCATGCCGCCGCCGATAAAGCCCTGGATGGCTCGGTAGACGATCATCTGGTCGATGTTGGTGGCGGTCGCGGCCAGCGCGCTGGCCGCCGTGAAGCCGGCCGCGGCGCCTGCAAACAGCACGCGCGTCGACAGCATCCGGCTGAGGAAGCCCGACAGCGGGATCATCACCACTTCGGCGATCAGATAGGCGGTCTGCACCCATGGGATTTCGTCGGAACTGGCGCTGAGGCCGGCCTGGATCTCGGCCAGCGAGGCTGAGACGATCTGGATGTCGAGGATCGCCATGAACATGCCGAACACCATCGCCAGGAAGGCGATGAGGCGGCGCGTCGAGATGGTCGTCGGTACCGCCGGCATGGCAGGCGCCGGCGCCGCTCCTGCTGTTATGGTTGCGGTTGCCATGGCATTGCTCCCGGCGTTCGCTCAGTTCGCCGCGGCCGGAGCCGTGCGGCTGTCGACGGCGACGACGACGCTCAGGCCGGCGCGCAGCCTGCCGGCCTTCAGCACATCGGCCGGCACGTCGATGCGAACCGGGATGCGCTGCACCACCTTGGTGAAGTTGCCGGTGGCATTTTCCGGCGGCAGCAGCGAGAACACCGCACCCGAAGCCGGCGCCAGCGACGACACCGTGCCTTCGAAATCATGGCCGTCCGTGGCGTCGACCGAGACCCGCACCTTCTCGCCGGGCACCAGCTTGGCCAGCTGCGTCTCCTTGAAGTTGGCAACGATGTAGAGCTTGTCCAGCGGCACCACGACGGCGAGCTTCTGGCCGGGGCTGACGAGGTCGCCCTGCTCGACCGAGCGGTTGCCGACGACGCCGTCATAAGGCGCCTTGAGCACGGTGAAGGACAGATCGCGCGCGGCCTTGTCGCGGTTCAGCCGCAGCGAAGCCAGCGTGCTGGCCGATTCGGCGCGCTGCGCTTCGAACACGCCGATATTGGCCTGTGCGGCTGCAATCTGCGCGTCGGCGCCGACGAGGGCTGCATTGGCCTGGTCGAGAGCGGTCTGGGCATCGTCCAATTGCGCCTGTGTGCCGACATGCGTCTTGACCAGTTGCGCGGCGCGCTGCTGGGCGCGAGCGGCGTTGTCGGCTGCCGCCTGGTCGGCGACCTTCTGCGCCTGCGCCTGTTGCAGCGAAGCTTGCGCCGCCTTGGTCTGCGCGTCGATACGGTCGAGCGTCTTGGCCAGCGTGGCGATCTGCGCCTCCGCCTGGGCAACGGCTATTCTGTAGTCGCCGTCGTCGATCGTCAGCAGCGGATCGCCGGCCTTGACCTGCTGGTTCTCCGAGACCTTGACTTGATCGACATAGCCGGAAATCTTCGGCGAGACGAACGACATGTCGGCCTGGACATAGGCATCGTCGGTCGAGATCAGGAACCGGCCGTCGGTCCAGTAATTATAGCCATACCAGGCGCCGGCGCTGAGCAGAGCGAGGCCGATGATCGGCAGCATGAACGAGCGAGCCGACCGCTTCTTCTTGGCCGGCACCTCGGCCAAAACTTCGGCGGCAGGCTTGATGGGCGCTTCCGGCGCTTCGATAACCGGCGAGACCTTGGCGTTGGGGAAGGGGCGGACTTCGGCGGTGGTTGGCGTGTTCGAGGACATGATATCTCGCTACCGTAGCTACATAAGGAAAATGTGTTATACTGAACCGTTCGGTTCGATGCGAACGTTGACATAGCGCTAAAGCAGGCCCATATCAAGAGCAATCGAACCGCCCGGTTCGAATTATTTCGCGAGGTGTGACTTTAATGGCCGACACGTTACCCGACCTCGAAAATGATCGGTGCGATGTGCTGGATAGTGCGCGTCGCGGCCGCCCGGCGGCGGGCCAGGATCCGGTCAAGCGCAGCCAGATCATTGAGGGCGCGCGGCGCGTGTTCATCGACAAGGGCTTCGAAGCGGCGTCGATGAACGACATTACCCGCGAGGCCGGCGTCTCCAAGGGCACGATCTATGTCTACTTCGCCAACAAGGAAGAGCTGTTCGAGGCGCTGATCGAGGAAGAGCGCGGCACCATCTTCAAGAACATGTACGACATGCTCGACCGCGCCGACGATCTGCGCCAGACGCTGGTGAAATTCGGCAAGGTGCTGTCGATGAAGATCACCTCGGCCAAGGTCATCCAGGCGCAACGCACCGTGATCGGCGCCTCCGACAGGATACCGGACATGGGCGCGCGGTTTTACGAACGTGGCCCCAAACGCGGCCACGACAAGGTGGTCAAGTTCCTCAATGCAGCCATCGAACGCGGCCTGCTCAAGATCGATGATGTCGATCTTGCCGCCTATCAATTCACCGAACTGTGCCTCGCCGGCCTGTTTCGCCAGTGCATCTTCGCCTACCGCACCAAGGCGCCGAGCCAGGATGAAATCGACCACATCGTGCGGTCGGGCGTCAGCCTGTTCCTGAAGTCCTACGGCACCGAAAAGCTTGCCGAGGAAGAAAGCCACCAGATGATCGCTGTGGAGGCGAAGCCAAAGGCAAAGGCCTAGTTAGCCAAGGTCTTTTTTCGCAACTCCGGACGGAAAACCGCTTCACACTTCCTGGAGTTGCTTTTAACCGCCATTGGCCGCCAGCACGATCGCCGCGCGCAGTTCGTCCAGACCCTCGCCCTTTTCCGACGACGTGGCGAGCACGAACGGAAACGCCGCCGGCCGCTTCTTGATCTTCAGTAATGTCTCTTCGATCAGCCGCGGCACGCCGGCGGCCTTGATCTTGTCGGTCTTGGTCAGCACGATCTGGTAGGACACCGCCGCCTTGTCGAGCAGCGACAGCACTTCGTCGTCCTTGGCTTTGATGCCATGGCGGGAATCGATCAGCACATAGACCCGCTTCAGCGTCACGCGGCCCTTGAGATAATCGAAGACCAGCTTGGTCCAGTCGTCGACCTTTTCCTTCGGCGCGCTGGCATAGCCGTAGCCCGGCATGTCGACCAGCGCCATTGGCGGCAAGTCGGTGCCTTCGCCGGAAAACCCGCCCGGCACGAAATAGTTGAGCTCCTGCGTGCGGCCCGGCGTGTTGGAGGTGCGCGCCAGCCCGTTATGGCCGAGGAGCGCATTGATCAGCGACGACTTGCCGACATTGGAGCGGCCGGCAAAGGCGATCTCCGGCGGCCCCTCCGGCGGCAGGAACTTCATCGCCGGCACGCCGCGGATGAAGATCCACCCCTTGGTGAACAGGTCGGTTCCGATGACGGCGTTGCCCAACGCGTTCAAATTGCTGCCTCCAGCCTGGAAATATCGGCGCCCCGGATGGCGTTGAGGTTGCGGCCGATCTTGTCCACGGGCCAATTCCACCACGCCGCGGAAAGCAGTCGCCTGACCGTCCTGTCGTCGAAACGCATCTTCACCACCTTTGCCGCATTGCCGGCGACGATCGCATAGGCCGGCACGTCATGCGTCACCACCGATTTCGCCGCCACGATGGCGCCATTGCCGACCGACACGCCGGGCATGATCACCGCATCCATGCCGATCCATACATCATTGCCGACCACCGTGTCGCCGCGCACTTCCTGCGACCACGTCTTCGGGTCGAAGCCTTGCTCCCAGCCATGGCCGAAAATGTTGAACGGATAGGTGGAAAAGCCGGACATGGCATGGTTGGCGCCGTTCATGATGAAGCGCGCGCCCTCGGCGATGGCGCAGAACTTGCCGATGATCAGCTTGTCGCCGATGAAGGGATAATGATGCAGCACGCATCGCTCGGCGAATTTGTCCGGTCCGTCAGGATCGTCATAGTAGGTGAACTCGCCGATCTCGATATTCGGCGCGGTGACCAGGGGCTTGAGGAAGCCGACGCGGGTGTGCATCGGGATGGGGTGTTTGATGTCTGGGTTGGGTCCGTCCATGGCGAGATCCGTCGAGAGTGGCGCAAATTAAAGCCGCCATTCTAGATGGCGTGATCCGCCCTATAGCACCAATCGCCCGATGAGCGAGCCCTGCTGGGCTTCGATGTTCAGTTCGTGCCGCGGCAGATCACGATCAGGTCGACCGCCGCCGTCGGCTAAGGCGCCCTGAAACCCAAAAAAACGGGGCCCTGCGAAGGACAAGCAGGACCCCGGTGGTGTCGAAGACGGCTTCAAAAGAATGGCACCTCCTCGTGAGGTGGGGAAGGCAGACCGAGAAAGCCCGTCGCAGCCCGCCGTCATTCCCCGTTGCGTAAAGCCGTTACTTCGGCAACAGCACCTTGTTGACGACGTGGATGACGCCGTTCGACTGGTTGACGTCGGCGACCGTCACCTTGGCGGCGCCGCCGGACTCGTCGACGATGTAGAGCGAGCCGCCCTTGACCTCGGCGATCAGCGTGTCGCCGCTAACGGTCTTCATCTCATACTTGCCGCCCATCGCCTTGGCCTTGGTCATCATCTCCTTGGCCGAGATCTTGCCGGCCACGACATGGGCGGTCAGGATCTTGGTCAGCTTGTCCTTGTTTTCGGGCTTCACCAGCGTGGCGACGGTGCCGGGCGGCAGTTTCTTGAAGGCGGAATCGGTCGGCGCAAACACCGTGAAGGGTCCCGCGCTTTCCAGCGTGTCGACCAGGCCGGCGGCCTTGACGGCGGCAACAAGCGTCTTGTGGATCGGCGAGTTGAGGGCGTTCTCGACGATGTTCTTGGAGGTCAGCATCGCAGCGCCGCCAACGGCGGGATTGGCGAGCGTATAGGCCGTCGTAGCTGCGAGGCCCGATAGAGCCAGGCCGGCGGAAAAGCAGAATGCCTTGAGGATGGACTTTGCCATTGGAGAACCTTCTGGTGCGACAATTGTTGATTCGATTGTCGGGAAGAGTTACGCGGCGATTGCGGGAAAGTTTCGGTGCAGAGTAAAAAACGATAATGATAACAAATACTTAAAGGCGAATGCCCATTCCACGCGCCGCATCCCCGCGATGGACATGACGGGGTCACGGATCAAAAACAGCGGTCTTCGGATTAGAGCTGATCGGTGTTGATCGGCCTTGGCGGTACAAGCAGCAGCCACGCCGGTTGCACGCCGCAAGTTTCGCGCCTCACGGGAACGTGATGCGCGCCTCGTCCAAAAAAACCCCGGACGAGCCGGGGCTTTGATTGCCGGAATAGCGCCTTCTATTCAGCCGGCGAGGGTTTCTTTCGGAACAATGCCGTCAGATTGTCCCACAATTCGATCTTGGCGCCCTGGCGCTTCATGATCACGCCCTGCTGCAGGATCGACAGCGTGTTGTTCCAGGCCCAGTAGATGACGAGGCCGGCCGGGAAGCTGCCCATCATGAAGGTGAAGATCACCGGCATCCAGGTGAAGATCTGCGCCTGCGTCGGATCCGGCGGCGTCGGGTTCATGCGCATCTGCAGGAACATGGTGATGCCCATAACCACCGCCCAGGCGCCCATATGCGGCAGGAATGCCGGTGGCGCGAAGGGCAGCAGGCCGAACAGGTTGAAGACCGAGGTCGGATCGGGCGCGGCCAAATCCTGGATCCAGCCGAAGAACGGCGCGTGCCGCATCTCGATGGTGATGTAGAGCACCTTGTAGAGCGAGAAGAACACCGGGATCTGCAGCGCCACCGGCCAGCAGCCGGCGAGCGGATTGATCTTCTCGGTCTTGTACAGCTCCATCATCGCCTGTTGCTGCTTCATCTTGTCGTCCGCGTATTTCTCGCGGATCTCGAGCATCTTGGGCTGCACCTTCTTCATGTTCGCCATCGACGCATAGGATTTGTTGGCGAGCGGGAAGAAGAGGGTTTTGACGACGACCGTGGTGGCAAGGATGGCCAGGCCGAAATTGCCGAAGAATTTGTACAGCGTGTCGATCAGGTAGAACATCGGCTTGGTGATCCAGATGAACCACCCCCAATCGATCAGCCGGTCGAACAGCCTGATCTGCCGGTCCTGGGCGTAGGCGTTGATCTTGTTGACTTCCTTGGCGCCGGCGAAGATCTCGGTCTCCACCGTCGCCGACTGGCCGGCGGCAATGGTGATCGGGTCGGTGAGGAAGTCCGACTGGTAGCGCGGGCGGCCATTGTCGTAATAGGCATAGTGCGGCTGGAAGGGCTGCTTCTCGGTCGGCACCAGGGTGACCGCCCAGTATTTGTCGGTGATGCCAAGCCAGCCATCGGTCGATTTGCTCGGCGTATACAGCTTATTCTTCTCGATGTCGGCGTATTTGTGCTCCTGCAGGCCTTCCGTGCCGGTGACGCCGATCAGGCCTTCATGCAGCACATAGGAGCTGGCAATGGCTGGCTTGTCGAAACGGATGACGCGGCCGTAATTGGACAGCGTGACCGGGGCCGAGCCTGAATTCTGCACCGCATCGGAAACGGTAAACATGTAGTCGCCGTCGACGGAGATCGTGCGCTTGAAGGTCAGGCCCTTGTCGTTGGTGAAGGTCAGCGTCACTGGCGTCGCCGGCGTCAGAGTCGCATTGCCGTCGACGCTCCAGACCGTTTCCGGGCCCGGCACCGTGCCGGTCGTGTCGCTGCCGACAAAGCCGATCTCGGCATAATAGCCGGTGGGCAGCGCCTGCGGATTGAGCAGCTGGATCTGCGGCGATGTCTTGTCGACCGTCTCGGTATAGTGCTTGAGCTTTAGGTCGTCGAGACGCGCGCCGGCCAGGTTGATCGAGCCCGACAGGCTCGGCGTGTCGATGTTGACGCGGGCCGTCTTGGCCACTTCCTGCGCGCGGCCTTCCGGCGTCGTGACATAGGTGCCGGGCGCGTTTGGAATGGCGCCGGGCGCTGCGGGCGCCGGCGTGCCGCCGGGGTTGGCGGCCTCGGCCGCCTTCTTCTGCTCCGCCGCCCGCTGCTCTTCGATGCGGGCCGCCTCGCGCTGCTGTTCGCTGCGCGGCAGCACATAGAAATATTGCCACAGCCCGAGGATCAGCACCGACAAGACGATGGTGATGTAGAAGTTCCGGTTGTTTTCCATCGAAAGCCCTTGGCCTATCGTGTTCCGCTGAGACGGCGGGAGAGTTCGGCCTTCAACTGGCCGAACGGAATGGTGAGCACGTCTTCACGCCCGACGATGACATAGTCATTGCCGGGCGCCATGTCACTTGCGGCATGGGTGCGCACGGCTTCTTTCAGCCGCCGCCTGACGCGGTTGCGGACAACCGCATTGCCGACCTTCTTGGTGACGGTGAAGCCGACGCGCGGCGGCAGGCCGTCATTGCGGTCGAGAACTTCGACGAGAAAAAGCCGCCCGCGCCGCTTTTCACCGCGGCGGACGGCCAGGAATTCCGCACGTTTCAGAAGCCGCTTGGGGTTTGGTCCCACTGGCTTGCCGGTTGCGGGCAACGATCTCGTCTTCCGTTCAGGCGCTGAGCCGCTTGCGGCCGCGGTTGCGGCGAGCTGCGACGACGCCGCGACCACCCTTGGTGGCCATGCGAGCACGGAAACCGTGCCGGCGTTTGCGGACGAGTTTGGACGGTTGGTAGGTACGCTTCATTTGTTTTAATACCGCGGGGTGCGGCCCTTCTTGATTCTGTCACTGTGTAACAGGAGCTTTGCCGGGCCGGCATTGGCGCGATCGAAACCGCGCCGGGACGAATGGCCCGAGCGTGAGCGGCTTATAGAAAGAAGGGTTTTGGGAGTCAATCCAGCGCGAACTATGAGTTCGTCGCAGCGCGAACACCCAGTTCGAGGCGGTCTTTTATTGCTGGCACCATCGTCCAACGAAGGATGAAATTGGCAAAAAAGCCGCAATCGCCTAATCTCAACCGATCAAGCGTTTGTGAAGACAGGCCTTAATGAGCGAAGTTGCATCAGCGGATGAAGGGAGCGGCCCGGCGACAGCCGATGCCAGCCCGGCGACCGTTCGCCCGGTTGCGAGCCGTTCGGTGCCCAATCGTTCAGTGCCCTTGGCGCGCGGCCTGTCGACCAAGCTGCTCTTGCTCACCATTGTCTTCGTGCTCCTGGCCGAAGTCCTCATTTTCCTGCCCTGGATCGCCAGCTACCGCCTGGCCTGGCTGAAGGAGCGGCTAAGCACCGCTGCCGCGGTGTCGATCGTGCTGGTGCAGGGCGAGCCCAATTCGCTCTCCCGCGCCGCCCAGAACGACGTGCTGATGGCAATCGGCGCCAAGGCGATCGCGGTGCGCGACGGCGGCGTGTCGCGCCTGCTGGTGGTGGCCGAGATGCCGCCGCAGGTCGACGAGCATATCGATATCGCCAATGTCGGCATGATCAAGGGCATGACCGGGGCGCTGGATACGCTGTTCTTCGGCGGCAAGCGCATGCTCAGGGTGTTCGGCCCGGTCGGCGACAGCGACAAGGAATTCGAGCTGATCATGCCCGACTATTCCCTGCGCAACGCCATGCTGCGCTATTCGCGCAACGTCGCCTTCGTCTCGCTGCTGATCTCGCTGTTCACCGCAATGCTGGTCTATGCCGCGATCGACCTGATCATGATCGGCCCGATCCGCACCATGACGCGCTCGATGCTGTCCTTTTCCGAGGCGCCCGACGATCCAGGGCGCATCATCCACCCGGCCGCCCGTGCCGACGAGATCGGCGTTGCCGAGCGCGAACTGTCGCAGATGCAGGAACGGCTGCAAAAGATGCTGTCGGAGCAGAAGCACCTTGCCGACCTTGGCCTCGCCGTCTCCAAGATCAACCACGACATGCGCAACATCCTGGCCTCGGCGCAGCTGATGTCGGACCGCTTGCGCCTGGTCAAGGACCCGACGGTGCAGGCCTTCGCGCCAAAGCTGTTGCGCGCGCTCGACCGAGCCGTTTCCTATTCCGAAGGCGTGCTCCACTATGGTCGCACGCAGGAGCCGGCGCCCTCACGCCGCCGCTTGCGGCTGCGCCAGCTGGTCGACGACGTCCACGGCCTGCTCGACATCGAGGACGGCATCGAGTTCGTCAATGCCGTCGAGCTCGCTTTCGAGGTCGATGCCGATTCCGACCAGCTGTTTCGCGTGCTCACCAATCTGTGCCGCAATGCGGTGCAGGCGATGGCGGCCGACGCCGAGAGCGCGCTGGTGCGCCGGCTCGCCGTATCGGCCGAGCGCATAGGCAGCGTAAGCCGCATCATTGTCACCGACACCGGTCCCGGCCTGCCGGCGAAGGCGCGAGAAAACCTGTTCGCGGCGTTTCGCGGCTCGGCCCGCAGCGGCGGCACCGGCCTTGGCCTGGCCATCGCGCACGAACTGATCCGCGCCCATGGCGGCACGGTGGAGCTGGTCGAATCGATCGGCGGCCGCACCACCTTCGCCGTCACCATCCCCGACCAGCCGGTCCGCCTCGACCAGGCCCGCAACGGCCTGCGCCGCCCTGCCTGAGCTGTATTTAATATTCAGCCGAAGCCGGACTGAGCTGAATCTCAGCACCCCTTGATCGGCACCGTCGAAAGCAGCTGCGACAAAACTTTTGCCGGATTGGCTTGCTTTTCGGAAATTCAGTCGCTAGGGAACACGTCTTGTCGCGGCCGGTCGTCAGGATCGGTTAGCGGGGCTATGTAAAGCATGGCCTGTTGCGCGCCCGTAGCTCAGCTGGATAGAGCACCAGACTACGAATCTGGGGGTCAGGAGTTCGAATCTCTTCGGGCGCGCCATTCCATCTAATTGATTTCCCTGCGCTTTTTGACACATTAGGCGAGTCAGCGCCGGCTTGATTTTTGGAATTCAGCCGGTTTTTCAGCCGGTTTTGAACAGTCGGCGCCCCCCGGCGACAAAATCGCACCATAGGTGCAGTGCCCTGTGGCAAATAGCGGATTCAGCGTGGCGACAGCAGATTCACTGGGGTGACTACCTGCCGGCCTGGGCCGTCTTGCGCGCGTTCTACGGTCGTCGCCTGCCGCAGTCCGTATCGAGGACCGCCAGTTCCTCCCCCAATGCGGCGATCAAGGCCGCCACCCGGCCGCGCACGCGTCGATTGAGATTCATCAAACCCTCAACGAGACGCCGGCCTTCCGCACTGGCGATGAAGTCTATGCGCTCGTCTACCGGCAGAGGCCGAGTATCCCGGGTGGTCTCGTTGCCCGGCAGGCCTTCGAAGAAGCGGCTGACGGGAACGCCAAGTGACGTGGCGATCTCGTAGAGCATGGAGGCGCTCACACGATTCCTTGCGTTCTCGTATTTCTGGAGCTGCTGAAAGCTGATGCCTATGGATCGGGCAAGCTGGGCTTGCGCTACGTCCGACTGTACGCGAACGATCGCAATCTGCCTGCCGACATGCTTGTCAGCGGGATGAGGGCTCGGTTGAGGTTTGGGTTTTGCCCACGCCGTAACAGCGGAAAGCGGTTTCTGTTCTGACAACGCTTCTCGCTTTTGCATGGGTCACTTCCCCGGAATGTGAGTCTGTCGCGGTGCGCCGCCAGTCAGCAAATTTCCGAATGCTTGGGGAGTTACAGACCTGCGCGAAACGGCATGGACGCCTTCAACTCGGCTCTCTCTGCCGCCTAATCCGGACAATATCCTCGATGGCCGAGCGGATTTGGGGCCAGGGAAACTCGGCATCGTCCTCAGACGACTGACCTTCCTTAAGCGCAGCATCAAGCTTGGCTCCTATGCCGGCAAGCGTAGTGGCAGGAGTTTCAGACAATTCTTCGAGCAAGGCCTCTGCTCGGTTGGCCGCCTCGTGCTCTGCAAGCATCGCGGCAGAGTACCCAATTTCCCTGTCGGCAGCATCCCAGCGCGCCTGATGGGCCGCGAAGTCTGCTTCAGCCTTCGCGAGAACTGTTGCGTCGATGGGGTCGACGCCTAGTGATTCACGAATTCCCTTCAGTGAATGCAGTGTCACACTCGTACCATTCGAGAGTATCGTCGCACGCGGAAAACCAATGGTTTCGGCGAGCTTCCGCTCTAAGCGTTGTTGCTCACGGCACAGCCGCTCGGTCAATTTGTGGGCGTCCTGCCAATGGCGCCACACCGTTACAGCGGGATCGCCCGATTGGTCCTCTTCCAGAGCCTTGCGAACAAACTCGGTGTGCCGCGACCCCACCATTGCATTTGTTGTTCGGGCAGCTACGGTCCTGCCCGTGACGAGGGGCAAAGTCGTGGTATTGTCGGAATCAGCCATGATCCGAGCTCCGTCCAGCTTGGTAGTGGTCAGGCTGGCGCAAACGCGTTGGCATGTAACCAACCGAGTTCGTGGCCTCTCCTCAATGTCAGCCATTTAGACTGACTTTCATTACAAAGTCAAGCAAAAAGTATGATTTCCAAATTTAACCCGATGTCGGTTGAGCAGTGCAGAGGAGCTAGGGCGATGCTCGGCTGGAGCCAAAACCAACTGGCGGAAGCGGCGGGCGTTTCTCGCGCAACGGTGGTCGATTTCGAACGAGGGCTTCGGATTCCTCATCGTAACAACCTGACCGCCATTCAGCAGTCCCTAGAGACTGCAGGGATAGAGTTCATATCCGAGAACGGCGGCGGACCAGGTGTCCGATTCTCACGCAGAATAGACGACCCTAAAATGGAAGTCCGTTAAGGGCCGTTAGCTGTAAGACAGGTTCTGGATGACGTAGCTGTTCCTCGCCAAATAGCACGGTGCCGTATGCGCTGCGATGTCCGTATCGGTCCGGAGCGCTATTCTAAATCGAAGCGGAAACCGAAAAGTCCTCCGGTCTCGTCGTCGGCGAGTTTGACCGGATTGACGAATGGCTTGAACGAAACGTCGCTAGCGAGTTCGGCCTTGTCGAGCTCGTCGCTATTGAGCGCCACGATATACTGGCCGCTCACCTCGCCGGCTATTCCCATGCCGTAGACCAGCGCCTGCGCGACCTGCCGGGAATCCACCCCGTCGAACAGATGGCTGTCATGTACAAGCATCCGCGGCCCCGGCGCGAAGCGGTCGAACGCAATACGCAGCAGTGCGGTGTCGAAACAGAAGAGCTTCATCATGTCGATGCCACCCTTGTTGCCGCCGCCCTGAATCTCGATACGGAATTTCGGACCGGATCGTGACGCCTCGACGATGAGGTTGCCCGTGCGATCATCGTAGAGCTCGGTGATCGCATGATCGACCAGCACGGTTGCCCGCTTGATGCTGTCCTCCGCCTGCTCGTAGCTGCGCTGGAGCATCAGCTCCAGATCCGCAGCTTCGGCCTTGAGCTGGGCCTTGTTGTTCTCGAGGGTCGCGGCATGCTGGAGCTTGCTGCGTAAGGTCTCGGCACGGCTGACGAGTTCGCCGAACTGCTCGCGAAGACGGATGAGATCCTCGAAGGCGCCCTTGCCCTCGAGCGTTTGCAGGATGTCTGTCCGTTTGCTGGTCGCATCCTCAAGTTGTTGGTTCAGACCGTCGCGCTGGGTGACGATCTCGTCGATCTGCTCCTGCAGATAGAGGCGCCTATTGGTGGCCACCGATGCCTGAAATGCCTTCACCTCGTCAAAACGGCGCAGAGCGACATCCGGAAGTTCGACACCGGCGGCGGCATAGAGCCGCTCAACATCGGCATAGGCAGGCGGCGTCTCCTGTTCGAGCGCCTTGGTCATATAGTCTACCGCCGAATCCGCTTCGGCGAGTGCGAATGTCAGCTCGGTCGCAAGGTCCTTTAGCGCCGAAGCCTGAGTGGCGAGTTCGCGGTAGCTGTCATGGAGTTGAAAGTGCTCAACCTGCGTGCGGAGCTTTTCGATCTGCTCCTCTGCCCGCGCCAGTTGGGGCCGGATTTCCGCGGTCGTGCCGAAAATCTGTCCGAGATCTCCGTCCTTAATCGCCTTGCTCAGCGCACTGATCACCTTCTTGCGATCCCGCATGTCCTGAAACCTGCGGGCGACGCGCCAGTCGAGCGCCAACAGATAGGACAGGGACACTTGCCAACTGCTGGGTTGCTGGTCGCTGCTGTTCTTCTCGATGCTGCTGAGCCCACCGACTTTGCGCCGGCGCGCGAAATAGCCGACCAACTGCCGAAAGCTCGGCGCGCCCTTGATGTCAAAGGCGGTTCCGGACCGGTCATGTGGCAGGGCGAACCACCGGGCGCCTAAGACTCCCTTCCAGTTGTCGAGCGAGATGCTGGTAGGTTCGTCGCCGGTCTCGAACAGATCCCGCGGTGGTGTAAAGCCGAGCGCTTCGGCATCTGCCGCCGACAGGATGATCTTGTCATCGCTGGCGCCGGAGCGGGTGGCGCACACCCAGCGATCACCAAGAAGAAACTCTACCGTGAAGCTGTGGTCGATAAGTTCGACATGCTTGAACAGCGACGTCTTGCCGGCGTCGCTGCCGAGCAGGAAATGAAGGATCTCCACGAGGCTTGTCTTGCCCGCCGAGTTTCGCGTGTGCCGATCGGTCGAGGTTTCGGCGACATCAGCCAGGATGATGTTGAGGCCAGAATTGAACACGAGCGCCTTAAACGACGGCAGCGTGCTGCTGATCGAGCGGATCATGCGGCCGACCTTTTAGTGAGCAGGTCGTCGTGCAGTTCGATCGCCTGAATGGCATAAAGAAGTGACAAGGCCAAGACGAACCAGTCGAATGGCAACGGCGAGGCGTTCGCGCGTTTCGACCTGCGTGCCTGCACGGCTTCCCAGACCCCAGACACCGAGCTTTGCTGACCTAGGACGGCGAGGATGTCGCCGCCGATCGTCAGGAGCGCCCTGTCGGGCTGCAGGTTCTTACCGGGAAGGATCATGCCACTCTCGTCGTTACCGGCTTATCCTCAAAAATCATGCATTTCTCGAACAGATAAGCGAGGAGGCTCCATACCGACACATCGAGCGCGGCGGACGTCTTTCCCCCGCCCGCGGCGAAATCGTAAAGATGGAAGAGGATATCGTCGGGATCGAGACTCTGTGCCTTGAAGTCGAGATATTTGGCTTTGAAGGCGCCGGCAAGATTGCCCTCAAGCAGCGGATCCTGATGATCCTGCACGAGTTTGGCCACTCGAATGGCGTTCTGCATACCCTTGACTATCCGGTCCTGAGAGTGCGCGGACAGGCCGTTGAAATGCAGTTTCTGCTGTGGGACTTCGACGGGACCGTCGTCCGGGACATGGCGATGATCGACTACAGCCATGATGCTCTCAACAACGGATAACACGACTGTCGGCTGGAGAGCTCGAAAATCCTCGTCGGTCGCAGCATCGCCGACGAGCGCCTCGATCGCCTCGGTGTCGAGCGAGAGCAGCGCATTCTCGAACTGCTCTTTACCGAAAAGTTCGATCTTACTCGTGCTGTTTTGGTCGCGCAGCTCCAGGATCTTCTGGACGATCTGCGCGGGCGGTTGCTCGACATAGTTATGAACGAATTTCCAAACCTTGAGCCTGGGCCAGTGCTCAAGAGCGCCGGCGAAGTCGGTATCGACCTTAGCAATCGCTGTCTTAATCGCCGCTTCGGTTGCGTTGGCGCCAGCATTGACGGGGCCATAGCAAGCAAAAATGGTCAGCGGATCCTGCAGAAGCCCGTCGCATTTGAGGTCACCGCGGGAATAGTCGGTTCCGATCGGCAGAAACTTGTCGCCGTGTATCGCCGTCATCAGTTCGGAAAGAAACTCCTGGAGGCGTGTCCCTTTCGACCTCCGCAACTTCAGCTCTAGTGCTGCCCGAATGGCCTTTTTTCGGGATAGCGAGTGCGTCAAAGTGAAACCCCAGACTTGATCATAACCGAGCGCGAACCGCCAACCATCATCAATACTAAGCCAATTCGATCAAGTGACGGCCCGAGGCATGGATCGTCGTGGCCTTGTTTCGGAGACGACTCGAGGATGGCTTACAAAGCAAAGCTAACGGTAAACAGCGTAGTTGTCTTTGGCTCGGATCACCCGACCGTTGTTCTGCGTTCGAATGGCCGCTTTCAGCCTCCGGACGATGACCGCCCGAACGGCTTAGGTGAGGCGCAAGCTTGCGGATCGGCCGCTTCCGGACAAATTCTTATCGAAGCCGCCGTTCCGCCGCCGACCGCCGACACTTCAAGAATCCTCACGGCCTCCCAAAAGTTGCCGTGACCCCTTTCATTGCAGTGCGGCTAGCAGGTGGGGCCGCTACTAGCATTTCCGCGAGGACTCCGGATAAACACTACGTGTCATTGAGTTTGAGCTGAATCTTGGGGGGGCAAATGCCTGGCTCGATAGAAATTTGCAATCTGCGTAACATCCGACGCCTCAAGTTCTCAATCCCAGATCGCGGAGTTTGGCTGCTCACGGGCGCCAACGGCGCTGGCAAGACATCTCTGCTGGCCTGCCTTCGACGGCTTGGTAGCGCCAATGCTTTTCCCGTACACTTTCCCTCATCATTGCGCTCGGAGCGTCTCGACAATCATGCTACCGGGACTGTGACTTACGAGATTAATGGCTCACAGGTAGAATACGCCTATCGTGGTGCACGCTGGACGCCACGGCCTCGAAGTGCCTCACATCTATTCCGGAATTTTGGCTACGCGTCAGTCACCTACGTTGGGGCCACTGCAGACCGCATAACTCCCAGGCCCGAAGACTTTGATACCCGTCACGTCAAAACCGTTGATAAGCAGATTTTGGTCGCGGCCAACCAAATTTTTCAAACAGACAAGTTCACGAATTTGCGGTCAATCAATCTGACTCGAGGCATCGGCAACAATGCTTTCGTGTTGGCCTTGGGCACGACGCCTCAGACTTACCACTCTGAAAAGCACTTCAGCTTGGGAGAGCTGTGCGTTCTAAAGCTTCTGCGGCTACTGAAAGATGTCGCAAACAACAGCATGATTATCGTAGATGAACTCGAGATGGCGCTGCATCCTAGAGCGCAGGTCGAGTTACTCCGCTATTTGGAAAAACAAGCAAAAGAAAAATCGCTGACCGTGATCTTTTCTACGCACTCAGTCACCCTTCTTAAGACCATAAATCACAATCGTATCATTTACCTGGAGAGGCAGGATGACGGAATAATCAGCCCCGTTGTCGGCTGTTTCCCAACCTACGCTATTGGTAATATCGCCGCCGAGGAAGAGACACTTCCTGACATCATGCTGTACGTGGAAGACCTTTTCGCCCGGGATTTCTTGAATGCGTTCTTCGAACTGTTTGTCGACGAAAAATACGGCGACCCCACGCTTCGCCCCTCAGCCAAAATTGTTCCAGTGGGTGGCTTTAACGAGGTTGTTGGATTTCTAGACCGAAATCGCTCGGTCCTACCTGCATCTGTAAGGCAAAAGGCCGTTCTCGATGCGGACGTCGCGACCGAGACCCTGACCCAGTGGCAGAATGCGAAAAATCACGCGAAATTGGCGAAGCATCAGGAGTTAAAGGAATATATCGCGTTTCTCCCCTTCACCCCAGAAGTTGGGTTCATGGATTATGCAGCCAGCAACGCGACGGGCTTTGAGCAAAAGCTCCGGGAAAGGTGCGGCGACAACCAGTTGCAGGTTCGGAGCATCGTGGGGAAATACAACACGTCTCTGACGGGCCCTGCGAAAAGGCAGGCGGCGAAAAAGAGCATCAATGAACTGATGGACTATTTGAAGACGCGCACTCAGGGCACAGACGAGTTAGTCCGAGAGAAATTGAGTGGGTTATTCGCAAACTTGGAGTGGGCGACGTATAAGCCAGAGTTCATGACACTGTTCGGCAGTCTCACGTAGGTCGTACAGGATGACCAGAACTAACCCGGAACGTCGCGGTTTGCGGCGTGCACCAGGCGGTGCTGCAGACATGAAATTCTTCGACCTCGAAAGCAGAAATGATCATCGATCTGTTTGGGACCGTCAGCTGACCGACAACTTTTGGGCCTTATGAGGGGAAAAACTTCCGTTCGACGGAGACGGCCTCTGAGCCGGAAACCGCAGCTCAACCTAAGGTCTTACAGCCGTCTACGCTCCTGGCAAGGCGTTCCAATGAACCTAAATTCCTTCGCCACACTTTTGGGAGGGCAAGCCGCCACCCTTTCGTATTGTGTGAACGAATGTTAGCCGATGCAAGCGCGTCTTGGTTCCGCTAGCATCATCGTTCTCGGGACAAAGGATCTACGCCATGTCGCTAGCTGATGATGCAATCGGCAATTTGCACATCAAAAACGATGCGGCTTTTGAGTTTTTCGTGGTATATGCCCGATATGAATACGCCGCCAAAGTAGCGCGATATGTTTATAAGCCACCTCTTCAAGGTAAAAAACTTCCAGAACTAAAGATCAATCTGCAAGATGTAGCCGACAATATCAAAGATAAATTTCATATAGCCATTCAGAACGATAGAGCGCTTAGTGACGCTGTCGCATACTATCAACAATTTCCGCCCAAAGGCCAAGTGTGGAACGGTGCAGGACCAGACTGGGCTGATATAGAATACAATGACACGTTCCCCTGTATCCTACTGCGGCGGCTCGCCCAAGCTAGAAACAACCTTTTCCATGGCGGCAAAGGCTGGAAGGGTGATCAGCAGACTTGGGATAGGGATAACTTGCTGATTTCGCACGGGTTGATCATACTCGAAGCGGTGATCAAGAGCGACGAAGCTTTAAGCGGAGATTTCACTTCGTACCAGTAATCGCATCGGCACTGCGCCTTCAGGACGGCAAAAGACAGCGGCGGCGCCATTCGTACGATGTCGTTGGTTCATGCGATTGTCGGACCCTGACTTACAGTCCACCACCAACTTCGCTGCTCCAACGGGCGGAACCGCAAAATGGACCCAGTCGGGCAAATTGAGAGAACCCCGCAGATCAACGTGGAGCGGCGAGGACGAGCGATTTCGGAAATCAAGGGCGGGATTTAAGTGTGAAAAGGCGGCATTGTGTTTTCTGCGGCCAGCCGGCGATTAACAAAAATCGGGAGCATATCCTTCCCAAATGGCTGCTTGAGCTCACGGGCGACCCAAGTCGCGTCGTGACGATGGCATTCGACCCGGAAACGGGTGAACCAATCAAATTCGCTTGGTCAGCTCTGGTTATGCCGGCCTGCGAGGCTTGCAATGCGGAGTACAGCGCTCTGGAAGCAGCGGTCAAGCCAATCTTGCTGGCACTGCTGGAGAGGCGACCCATAACGTCTCGCCAGTACTTCTTGCTCCTAGACTGGCTCGACAAGGTTCGTGTCTGCCTTTGGCTGAACCAGCTAATTCTGCAGAAGACGATGGAGACCATCAATCCTCATCTGCATGTCGGTAATCGCATCGGCACGAAGGATCGTCTGCTCTACCTCTACACTCTCGATGGGCAAGCGAGGGGGTTGAATGCGTTCGGCATAGAGAGCCTGATTTTCCAGCACCAGCCTAGCTGCTTCGCACTCAGGGTAAACGACATTATCCTGTTCAACGCATCCAGCGACTATGCATTCTCCGATGGCTGTGGCTTCTGGCATCCGGAGCGCATCAACAGGCAGATCGACGGGGAGTTCGCTGGGCGCGTGGTCTTTCAGGGTCATGCGATGACGCGCAAGATTACGCACCCCATTGTGGACTACCCCCTCCTAAAGGCGGCGATTCGCATCATCCAGCCCATTGCTCAGCGCGGCGAGGATGGTGAGTTCTTTGGCCCGCTTCGGAAGAACGAGAGCTATCACCTCAGGAATATGTCTGACCCGTCACGTGGAGCCGGAATCCTTTTCCGGCAGTTCGACGATAAAGTTCTTCCCATCCGCAATTTCGACGCGCTAATCGAATTCGAGGGCGTGGATGCAGTCAATAACGGCAGCGCCGGCGATATTGCGGCACAGGTGTACCGCTTCCAGGCCTACCTGTTGCATAAGGGCGTGGAATTGGTGGGAAGCGAACCAGCAATCGCTCACGCCAATTCGATGTCCAACATCCTGACGACGACCAACGAGATGAGAGCAGTCCTAACCGAGCGGGGACAGAGGAGCGATCAGGGAAGGGACTTCGTGACGCTCGCGTTTCGCGATGCAATGGCGGCCGCCAAGCGCCCTCTTGCAAGCGAAGGAGAAGGAGCGCGGCGATGCTGACAATCGCGCGGTCGCCGGATTCAATCCGTGGTAATCTTGACTCCACGCCCGACGGATTGGGCTCTGAGACCCTAGCAAAGCTGGCCGACCAGGCAATCGTGCAAGCGTAATCAAGCTTCGCAGGACGGATTTCTCGAAGCGGCATCTGCCGCTGATTCGCTTGTCTCAACACCGATTGGGAAACTGTTTCTCTCAAAGCCGTCGGCACTATGACATGAGGCGTCCAGTCGTCTTGCTTTCATCGATACGAGGGGCAAACTAGGAAGCTCTTGCCGCTGGATGTCCGGACTGGCTCAACTGAAGGTAGACGAGGATTTGCTGCGTCGCCGATTGGTCATCGTTGACACACCGCTCGCCATGCGGATGGCTCGCCTCGAGGCGGCGAAAACGGGACAGCATGGCGTCGAAATCCTTACCCTGCCGTTGCTAGCGGCGAGGCTAGCGGGAGGATTCGCGCGTCCAGCCGACCGAGCCAGTATCTATGGCGCGGTCAACGTCGAACTCGTCGGCGCGGAGCTGATAGAGCTGCACTCAGTGCGCCGCCTACCTGGAATGGGACGAGCAGTCGTGAGATCGCTCGCGGCTGCGTGGCGTGAAGCTACGCCGCTGGCCGATCTCGCGAGATCCTCAGACCGGGCGGCCGATCTCAACCGTCTGGACAGAGGCGTGCGCGCAAATTTGCCAAGCGGAATGCTCGCGCCGCCCGACCTCGCGGCTGCGGCGATCGCCAACGCGGATCTGAGTGTGAAGCTCTTCGACAGCGTCGTGCTCAAGCGCGTGCTGGATGTAGATCCGGTATGGCGCCCCCTGCTTGCCGTGATCACCGAGCGCCTGCCGGTCAGTTGGCTTGCCGTCGGCACGACTGACCGCAGTTGGTTCCAAGGTGGGCCGTTGGAGATCGCTTCAGGGAGCGGAGTGATTAGCGCTGCTGAAATCTGCGCTGATCCGCGTTCCGAAGCGATCGAAGCACTGCGCTGGGTGCGCTCGCTGCTAAGTTCGGGACACGTGCAGGCATCTGACATTGCGCTAGTAGCCGCCTCACCATCGTCTTGGGACGAGCATCTGCAGGTGTTCTCCGCCGAAACGATCAACATCCACTTCTGCCATGGCCGGCCCGCCCTCGGTACTGCGCCAGGTCAGGCTTGCGCGGCCCTCGCCGATGTTCTGCTGCACGGGCTGAGCCAGGATCGCGTACGACGCCTTCAACGGCTCTCACCATATCTGCGCAAGGAACTACCGCTGCGGTTGTTGCGCGGCCTGAAACCGGATGCGGGCCTCTTTTCGGCGGCACACTGGCGTCGCGCGCTCGAAGCGGCGGGCGACGAGTCGTCGATGAGAGCCATGGAGGTGCTTGGACCGATCCTCGACCTGCTTGAGGGGGGCGCCGGCAAAGCCGCAGAGGCTGGAGAGCGTCTCCTCGCCCGCAAGAGCCTCACGCTCTGGCGTGACGCTCTGCGCCAGGCGCCGGCAGCCGCGCTGACGACGACACTGAAGACCCTCCGGGTCGCTGACGATTTCGAGCCGGGCAATAGCGTTGTCTGGGGGCCGGCGGCCGAACTCGCCAGCGCGCCGCGAAAATATATGAGGCTGATGGGTGTGAGTACCCGCAACTGGCCACGTCCAGATGCGGACGATCCCATTTTGCCGGCACGCATTGCTCCACTGCGACCCGACCGGCTATCAGTCACGTCGCTGGACCGGCAGCATTTTTCGATCCTCGTGTCGGCTGCGAGCGGCGCTTGTGTCATTTCTCGCTCTTCCCGCTCCGCAGAAGGGACGCTGCTCTCGCCGAGCCCGCTCTGGCCCGCCAAAACACCAGAAGCCATACACCTGCCCCGGACCAGAATACCGGTGCATGCAGCCAACGAGGCTGATCGCCTGCTGGCGCGTCCTGCGGAGGCGCGAAGCGATCTGCGGATCGCCGCGGCGCAGCTCGCCTGGACGAACTGGAACCGGCGCGAGGTCACAGCGCATGATGGGCGCCTGCGGCCACACCATCCCGTTGTCGCCCGGATCTTCTCGCGACCGCATTCATCTACTACTTTGCGCCGCCTGTTGCGCGATCCGCTCGCGTTCATCTGGAAATATGGCCTTGAGTTGTATCGGCCGCGCTGGGCCACCCTCCCGCTCGAACTTGAACCCGCTGTTGTCGGGGAGCTCGTTCACGAGATGATCAAGGAGACGATCGGCCGGCTTCAACCTGTTCCGGGCTTAACCCGCGCAAGTGACGAGCAGTTGCGTGACGCCATTCGCGATGCTGCCCGCTTTCTCCAGGACCAGTGGCCGCTCGCGCGCCCCGTGCCGCCGCCAACGCTCTGGCGCTATACGCTTGAAGATGCCGTGCGGCGCAGCAAGCGGGCGCTCACGCCCAAGCCCTCTGACGAAGAGGGCTCGAGCCTCGGCACGCGCACATGGAGTGAGTTGGCGTTCGGCGACAACGTTGCTGCGCAGGACGCGCCCTGGAAGGGCATCGCAGCCGTCGGGCTTGCGATCGGGGATTACCGAGTCAAACTCGAGGGCCGCATCGACCGCCTCGATCTTAGCGCTGACCAGCGCATGGTCATTCTATCGGACTACAAGACCGGTGCGGTGCCGTCTTCAGCCCGGAGTGTCGTCCTAGATGGCGGACGCGAAATCCAGCGCACCCTTTATGCTATGGTCGCCCGGCAACTATTGGGCGATGATACGGCTGTGGTTTCTCGCTTGGTCTATCTCGATCGGGACGTCACCACTGCAGCGCTGTCAGGCGACCGGCTTGCTCGCGCGGAGGCCGAACTAACGGCCCGCATCGCGACCGCTGCGTTGATCCTCGAAGCCGGCGAAGCGCCGCCTGGACCGGATGCGGTTGAACGTTACAACGAGTTGCGGCTGCTGCTGCCTGCCGACCTCGATCGCTATCTCGCGCGCAAGCATGAAGGCTTCGAACGGGCTGCCGCGGGTCTCCTGCCTCTATGGGCTGGCCCATGAAGCTCTCCGATGAGGCTGACCGCCGTTCCGTGCTTGTCGATCTCGGCGACACGTTGCTTGTGGAGGCCGCCGCCGGCACAGGCAAGACCGCCCTCATTGCGGGGCGCGTGGCGATGCTGCTCGCGACCAATCTTCGACCTGCTCAAATCGCGGCAGTGACCTTTACCGAACCGGCGGCCGGGGAACTTGCCGAGCGCATCTGCGACTATGTCGACCGGCTCATCGCTGGCGAGGTGCCCAAGGCCATGCTGCCGGCACTCCCCGATGAGATCGTGCCCGATGAGATGCGCCGAACACTCCGGGAGAAGAGGCCTGAACTCGATCAACTGACGGCCTCGACCATTCACGGCTTCTGCCATCAGCTGGTCACCCAATATGCGGTCGACATCGGCATCGATCCGGGAGCCCGTATTATGGACCGGACAACGGCGGAGCTGTTGTTCGAAGACGTGCTCAATGGCTGGCTGGTGGAGTGCTTGTCGAAGGCGCCGAGCGCCGACGATCCTATCGCCGTTCTTGCAAGCGAAAACCCTGCCGGAGTGCTGACGCGCATCAAGAAGCTGGCGGAGCTCAAACGCGATCACCCAGAAGCCGAGACGGTAGCGCCTTCCTTTGCTGCACGGCCGGACCGCGAGCTGGTCGAAGCGATCAGGGCGTTCTCAAGCTGGTTCGCCGGTGCCCCTATCGAGAGTCAGACTGCCGACATCCTTCAGGAACTTGAGAGGTTGTCGGTCTTTTATGACGAATGCCTTATGGGCCCGCTCGACTTTAAGCGGCTCTGGATCCTCGTCCATCCCGAGCGACTGTCGGTTAGCATGGTCGCCGACACGACGCGGCTGAAGGCATATCGGCGCAAGACGTCCTGGGTTAACGCGGACCCAGAGCGTGGCGCGGAGCTCAACGACGTGGCCACTCGGCATTACGAAACCGTCGATCACGCCTATCGCACGCTTCGCGGCGAGTTGGCGAACGCACTGGTCGAAAAGCTGTCGAAGCAACTAAATGTCGCAATCAGGAACTACACCGAGCGCAAACACCAGGCGGCAAGCCTCGATTTCGCTGATCTGTTGCGGCATGGGCTCAAGCTTGTCCGCAATCCGCGAATCCGCGAGGAACTCAGCCGGCGCTACGCGGCGATTTTGATCGACGAGTTCCAGGACACCGATAAAGAGCAATCGGAGATAATCTTCTCGATCGCAGCGAGTTCGCAACCGGAGAGCTGGCAGGCCGCACGGCTTCGTCCCGGTGCCCTCTTCGCGGTGGGCGATCCCAAGCAAGGCATCTATTCCTTCCGCGGCGCCGACATCGAATGCTATCGCGAGGCGCGGAAGATCATTGCTGCGCAACCTGGCGGACGCGTGGTTGAGATCACCGACAGCTTTCGATCCCACCCGCGCATCGTCGAGCACGTGAACTCGGTTTTCGCCCCCGTGTTCGACGGTCAAGAACAACCGGACTACGTAGCGATCAAGTCGACGCGTGCGAGCACCAGTATCGAACTGCCTGAAATCTCGCGTCTGCTGATCGAGCCCGAGATCAGATCCCCGGCCGAGGATCGCGACGAAGAAGCGCGACAGGTGGCTGAGCTCTGCTCGCGCCTAGTCGGCGCTGTCGAGGTTGAACGCAAGGATGGCAAGTTTTCTGCTTTGGTGGCCAGCGATGTCGCGCTGCTCGCGCCCACCGGCACTGAGCTTTGGCGCTACGAGCGCGCCCTTGAGGGCGTAGGCCTCGTGGTCGCCTCGCAGGCGGGCAAGGGCCTGTTCCGGCGACAGGAAGTCCAAGACGTACTTGCGCTGTTGCGGACCCTCGCCGATCCCACCGACAGGCTTGCGTTTATGGCGCTGATGCGTGGCCCGCTTTGCGGCCTCACCGACGAGGAACTCCTCGATATCGACCATGCGCTGCTGATGTCGACCCGTGCGGGCGAAAAGCCCCGCCGCTTTGGGTTACTTACTCCCGCTGACACCATCCACAATGCACAAGCTGCGGCGATCTTGCCTATCTTGCAGCGACTTCATCGCCGGCGCCGCTTCACCACCCCCAGCCTACTGCTGGCCGAGGCTATTGAAGCTTTGACCTTCGCCGCCATACTTTCCGTCAGGCATCAGGGGCACAGCCAGCGTGCTCTCGCCAACCTCGCAATGCTTGTCGAGCTGCTCCGCCGGGATGACGTCGGAGGTCTCGACGGCGCCGTCCAGCGGCTCAACCAGGGATGGGCCACCGCCGCCGCACGGACAGAGGGGCGCGTCGATCCTGTCGGCGAGGCGGTGGAGCTGGTAACTATGCACAGCGCCAAGGGAATCGAGTGGCCGGTCGTGATTTTGATCAATACGACCACCAAGCTCATGCACGAAAAGCAGTTCCTCTATCGCGCTTCAGACGACACTGTCCATTGGATCGTGGGTGACGTCACGCCGCCGGAGTTGTCGTTGGCGCAAGCCGAACAAGAGCGTCTGTTGCGCCTCGAGCGCAAGCGCATGTTCTATGTGGCCACTACACGTGCTCGGGACCTGCTCATTATTCCACACTTGCCTCAGGCAAAACCCGACAGCTGGTCCCGCCTGGTTTATCTCAAGCAAGGTGAGTTGCCTCTGTTTCCCGTAAACAAGCTGCCGCTCTTTACGCGCGCAGCCCTGGCGAAAGAAACCAACGTTCAGAATAGGGCAACATTCTCCGACGAGGCGGAGCGGGTGCGCGCCGCGTCGCCGACACTAGCCTGGCTGCAGCCGAGCCGCGCCGATCCAGATCGCTCTGTTGCGATCGATCTTCCAAATCCGGAGATTCAGGTTGTCGAGCTCGCTGCCACAGTAGTCGGAGCGGGCCGGGTTCGGGGGCTGATCCTCCATAAGCTTATGGAGGAGCTTATCACTGGCGAGGTAGCGGAAAGCGAAACAGCCTTGGTGGCCCGCGCCGCAGTGTTGCTCGAGCAGCTCGTGGGACAGGAGCCGCAGGCCGGGCAGCCGTTGCCAGAGGAGATGGGCCGCACCGCGCTCGCCAGCATCCGCCATCCGGCGGTTGCAACATGGCGGGGTGCCCTCGTCGCAGAGGTGCCGGTATGGGGCAGCCAAGGGGAAGGAAACATGCTGGCCGGTCGTGTCGATGCAATGGCCCTACAGGACGGTGAGATCAAAGCCCTGTTCGATTGGAAGAGCGATCGCCTTCCAGGCCCTGATGAGCGGCTGAAGCATGCGACGCAGCTGCGTCTCTACATGAACGCAACCGGAGTCGATCAAGGCTTCATCCTCTATATGACGGAGCTTGAGGCTATAGCGGTTACTCGGCCCAAGGGCCCGTGACCGCGATGCGACTTGTGGGCTATGCATTGAGTGCTGCGGGGAGCACCAGCCGACAAGCCTGCGCTCGGCCGCCATTCTAAGGCCGACGCTGGCGATGTCGGCTCTGGCCGAGCCGCAACGGCTACCTCCCAGGCAGCCGTGTCAACCGCTGGTCACCGCAAGCCAGGTCGACGAGATTCGACGTTGAGGGTTCGCCCGCTCAGTGGCCTGCTCACCAGACAGCATAAAAGGGACCCGCGTCCTCTTCCGAGAACTGGGTTTTCTTTCGAGCGTCTCGCTGCCGTACCTGACTACGCCCCTTCCCGGCCTACACTTCCTCAACTGCCCGCCGAGCAGCCGCACACTGCATTACGCCGCTGAAATCGCTCAGAAATCATGATTCTTGCAATGTGCGGTAAACATCCGCACTTTGCAAAATCACCTTCTAAGTCATTGAAAAACAACCGCCCAACCGACGCGCAATGTGCGCCCTTTTATCCTGCCATCTAAATCAGTTATGTTCGGCGAGAATTTGAAATCATCGTCGCTCATCGTTGTTTCCACGAAAATATACGAATCTATTCTCTATGCTACGATTCCGCTTTTGGGCGTCGAGTTCCGATGCACCGAGCAATCTTGCGCGCTCTGCGACGGGGTGTTTTGGCTGCGAGAATGCAGCGCTCGAACCGTCGTGGCGCACCCTTCCATCGGACTGACGGAGCATCGTCACAAGCAATCGAGCGCGGTCCAGCCGTCTCATCGCGGCACGGCCGCAGGCAGGATAACGTGCGTTCCGCCGTTCCTGGTCTGCTTCGGTCCTCATCCGCCGAGGCTGATCTCCTTAGCTCAGAAGCCGACCGTCAGCGCGCGGGCACCATACGTTTGAACTGCCCTCGCACCGCTCGTCGAGGCGCACCCAGAAGCTTGCGGCCGTTGCCATGGGCGCGGGCAATGGCATCCGTTTTGGTTGCCGCCGGATCGCAGACATAGGACATCCCGTCGTTCCAGATGGCGTGCATGATCGCCGCCAGCTTGTGCGCAACCGCGACGCAAACCTTGCGGAGGCATGAGCGTTTAGCGATCGCCCATAGCGCGGCAGCCATACTGGCAAATTTGCAAAATAACGCCTGCCGTGCCATCTTCGAGTTGGGGAGCAGGGACAATGTATAGGCGAAGTTTATTCTGCCTTGTGGCTGAGCTGGCAGTACCCATCTGTGCTGCGAACTATCTAAACAAATACGACACAATGACTCTGGCTTCAGGCAATACTAACAATACCAATCACCTGTTGCAGACCGTCGATCCGTTCAGTCCCAACAGCAGCAACACTCATATTGAGGGGGATGGTGCGCGCAGCGCAGGCGTCGTCCAGCGCGATAAATCCAGTCCGCGCGGCGGCGGATACATAGGCAATTGCCCGACCAACGACAGTGGGGCTGCAAACGGTTCGCGGTGCGGAGGCCGTTCGGCAGAGAGCCGTTCAGGAGGCGCGATGTGAACGCCGCGACCACAAAGGTTGTCACCGTCTTGGCAACGGGCGACGTATCCGCTTCAACGGCACTGGAGAGTTGAACTGAGCCACGCCCTGGAAGTCTGGGCGGTCAGTCCGCTGCAAATAAGTCGGTCGTTCCGTAAGATTTTTCTTGGATGGTGGTTCCGGTTTCTGTTTCCCGCGGAATTAAGGGGTCGAGAGCGGGCCAGACGTGGACGCTCACAAACATTACGCGCGAGGCGGTAAACATGGCCAGGCCACTGAACAAGCTGAAAGACGGGGTGCCGTACACCCGACGCCCGGAAATCGAAGCGTGCATCAATAAAGCCTTGACCCAAGACGCCACGACAGTCGTTCATCGCGCGAATATCCGCAGCCTGCGGGATCCGGATTACGTGCCGATGGAATGCCTTTTGCATCTCATGCGCGAGGCGCGGCTCCGGCGCGACAAGACAATGGGAGACAAGCTGTACCCGATTTTCCTGGCGCGCTGCGAAGCGAGATTGAAGAAGGCGATACCCGACGGAAGCCGGGCGGATGCCTGCGGTATCCGCGAGGAAATCATGCAGAAGTTCGGCGAAATTTTCGCGCGCGTCGGCACGAACCACGACAGCACCGCCCTGGATTATTACGAGGTGAACTTTAATCACGCTTTCCAGGTGCTGCGATTCAAGCGCCTGCGCGAGGAAACGAGGCGTGATGAAATTTTCGTCGATCTCGGCAACGAGAAAGACGAAGATGGTTCCCCTGTCGACCCGGAAGCTGACCTTGCAAGGTTTTCTGCGGCTGCTCACGCTCCAGCACGGCAGGAAAATTTTGTGTTTCTAAAGCAGGTCTTGAGAGCGCTCGAAGATCTCTCCCCTGAAGATCGACATACGGTCAGGTTGGTGCTGATCGAGCGTTACAAGGTCGCATCGGATGATCCGGCAGAGGTTACAGCCGCCACGATTCTGGGTGTCAGCCGCCGGGCCATCAACAAGCGGCTCGCCAAGGTGGCAGCCCGCCTCAAAAAGTTTCGCCAGGAGAATGAAGGATGACCAACACAGAGAAAACCCTGGGCGATGTTCTTTATGATTTCGCCCTCGCCATGCCAGCCCCGGACCCGGCAGTGCTGGATGAATTTGCCAAGCTGTACCCGGAATACGCCGACGTACTCACGGATTTCGCGGTGCAGCTTGCGCTTGGATCCGGCGCCGACGACGAAGACGAAGGCTCGGCTGACGACCCTATAAGTCCTGCGGTTTCACGCGCCGTCAGCCATTTCCACAATGTCGCCTATGAACTCGACAGGGCGGCGACGGGCGGAAGGGCAGAAGCGGTGGAGAATCCCTTCGCGACGCTGAGCCGGGAGAGCTTTCGCGCGTTTGTTGCCAAGATAGATGCGAGTTCCGTCTTTGTGATGAAATTGCGGGATCGGCAGATTGAGCCTGATACGATCGAGTCCCGCCCTGGTTTCTGCCAGACATTCGCAGATGAATTGCACGTACCTACAGACGCGCTTCTTGCTCATTTTCGCGGACCGCAAACCTTGACAGCTCAACAACATTTCAAGGCGGACGAAAAGCCCACAATACCCAAACGCGAGACATTTGAGGAAGCGGTTAGAAACTCAGGACTGACACCAGAGCAGCAAAAACGGCTTCTGGAGATGTGAGGACGGTTTGGACAGCTTTGAGACAATCAGGAGGTTAGCGGCGCAGCTTCATGAGAATGTCGCGCGCCTTGGCGTCGATGCATTGAATCCGCTCTTGCTGGTTGAGGCTGCCGCAAAGGATTTAGGTCTCGCGATTGTCTTCCTTGAAGCTGGAAACACGGCTCTTAAGAACGGGCGAGCCCTTTTCGACGACCAGAGCGGAACGATCTGTGCCGAAAACAAAGGCTCTGCGGTCGACCGCGCTCTCTTGGTCGCTCATGAGATTGGCCACTCTATCGTCCACAAGAAATCGAGCCATTGTGCCGAACGCGATATCGATCCCTCTCAGTCCACTGAGGCTGCGCCGGTCGGGCTGCAAAAGGTAGAGGACTACGGCGTTCGGGAGCGGCGCGAGCTCGAGGCAAATGTTTTCGCCCGCGAGCTTGTTTTCCCGCGCGATGTGGCGAAGCGCCTGCATCTTGAGGATGGAGCGACTGCAGCGGACATCTGCGCTCTAACGGGGCTGCCTGTGCCGCTAGTGCGCCAACAGATTCTGGACGCTCTCTTGCTCCCGGTTATCGGACCTGCCGCTGGCAAGCCTGCGACGGTCTTCGAGGAAGACACCGCCCAGGAGGTCGCGGCACAGCACCGCGGATCGCCCTACCTTTTGCGAGCCGGACCTGGAACCGGCAAGACGCGTACCCTCGTCAGACGTATTGAGACGCTAGTCAACGACGATGTCGATTTAAGCTCGATCCTTGTGCTGACATTTTCAAATAGGACCGCTGCCGAATTGGCGGAACGCCTGTCAAAGGCGGTTGGAGAAAAAGCCGCATCGATGTGGGTCGGCACCTTTCATGGCTTTGGCCTCGATCTGATCAGGCGCTTCCACGACAAATTGGGCCTCACGGCCGAGCCGACGCTGTTCGATCGCAGCGACGCGATTTCCGTTCTTGAAGCGATTCTGCCAACCTTGCCTTTGAAGCACTATCGCAACCTGTGGGACCCCGTTGTGGTGCTGCGTGAAATTCTCCAGTCGATTTCACGCGCAAAAGACGAAGTGGTGAGCGCGAGCGAATACCGCGTTCTGGCGCAGACCATGGCCGATAATGCCGATCCTACAGACGACAAACTGCAGGAGGTTGCCGCAAAATGTCTGGAGATCGCTTCGATCTACGAGATTTACGAAGAGGTGAAACGCGATCGTGGCTGCGTGGATTTCGGCGATCTGATCATGTTGCCGACCAAGCTGATGGAACGGGACCAAAGTGTCCGTAATGCCGTCCGCATGCGTCACCGCCATGCTTTGGTTGACGAATATCAGGACGTGAACCGGGCGAGCGTGCGGCTGGTCAAAGCTGTTGCCGGCGAAGGACGCACCCTCTGGGCCGTGGGAGATGCGCGTCAGTCCATCTATCGTTTTCGAGGCGCCTCATCGGCGAACATGAGCGCGTTTGCGCCGGATTTCCCAGGTTCAGCTTTAGGCCAGCTGGAGCTCAGTTATCGATCGACGCAGCGCATTCTCGACATGTTCGGCAAATTCTCGATCGATATGCCGATCGCGAAGGAGCTGGCAAACCTGCCACTGAAAGCCGTGCGCGGATTGGGACCGGCAAAACCGCAGCTTCGCACACTGCGCGATCCGGACGACGAAGCCGCGGGCATTGCCGCCAGCGTGCGCGAACTGGAAAAGGAAGGCGTTGCTCTTCGCGACCAGGCAGTCCTCTGTAGGACGAATGACCGGCTGAACGAAGTCGCGCAGGCGCTTGAGGATCGGGGCATTCCCGTCTTGCATCTCGGCAGTCTCTTTGAACGAGAAGAGATCCGTGACCTGCTGAGTATTCTCTCGCTCGGCGCCGATCATTTTGGCGCCGGCCTTATCCGTATCGGCGCAATGCCACGCTACGCCATTCCGCTGCAAGACGTGAAGCGGATGATCAGCTACTTGAGTGACACTTCAGGCGTCGCCCTGACGAAACTTGAAGAACTGCCGAGCGTGTCGGGTCTCTCGAACGAAGCCGTGGAAGGCATCGGCCGGTTGGCCCGCGATCTCGCCAACGTCAAGTCGGGCGCCTATCCTTGGGATCTGCTGACGACCTATCTGCTCGATCGCACCGACCTCGTTCGAAGAATGGCTCTCGCATCGGGCATCGGCGATCGAATGCAATCGATTGCCGTATGGCAGTTTTTGAATTTCCTCCGCGAGCACAGTCCTGTCGCGACCGGATCACCCATACAAACGGCCCTGGACCGAGTGAGAAATCTTGTCTTGCTGGCCGAGGAACGGGACTTGCGGCAGGTGCCCGATGCAGCCCTTCATATGAATGCCGTCAGGCTGATGACCATTCACGGCAGCAAAGGACTTGAGTTCGAAGCCGTCCACATCCCTGGCTTCGTCAAGACACAAATCCCGGCAAGCTATCGCGCGTCTTGCCCGGTACCCCAAGGATTGATCGAGGGCGCATCGGGAAATGTGCGCGAAGAGGCAGAGCGGTCTCATAAGCAAGAGCAGGAATGCCTCTTCTTCGTCGCGATGTCGCGCGCCCGAACGCATCTGCACCTCTACGCTCATGAAAAGCAGCGGAATGGCTCGGCGCGAAACCCATCAGACTATCTGCCGCGCCTGAAGGGCACCATTGATGAGATCCCAGCGCCCGCTTCGATAAGGCTGCCGGCGCGCCCGATCCGGGCGGTCGAGTTGGCGGCCGGTGATGAATGGGAGCGATCCCATCGGCACATTTCCGAGTATGAGAAATGCCCTCGCCGATTTTTCTACACGCATATGCTGGAGATCGGCACGGCGCGGCGGTCGACGCCTTTCGAGCGCACCCACGCATGCGTCTACAAATTTATCGCCTGGCTTGCAGAGCAGCGTGTGGAGTCGACCCCTACGATCCAAGCTGCCAGCGCAGCGATGGAAACCATCTGGAATGAGAAGGGTCCGCTGATTAGCCCTTATGCCGCCGACTATCGGAAACTTGCCGACAGCTTGGTGGTAGGTTTGCTCGAAGCTGGTGCCGGCCGCCGCTTTCGCGAAGCTGCCCCGCTCGCTATCAATTACAGGAACGGCAGCGTAGTCGTCCGGCCGGATGAGATCGCCGAACGTGACGACGGCGTGATCGTTATCCGCAAGGTGCGGACCGGTAAGCGCAGCAAGTCGGAATTCGCCAAGCTTGAATACTCGATGTACCAGAAGGCGGCGAATGCGCACTTTGGCGCTGGCGCGCAGGTCGAGGCCGTGCATCCGAGCGACACCGGCGTCGAGGTTGTGCCAAGGCCGAAGAAGACCGACACGGCCGAAGCGAAGGTGGAGGAGATACTCAAAGGGATGGGAGCCGGTCATTTTCCGCCGGACCCCGACCCTTTCCGGTGCCCACGCTGTCCTCATTTTTTCATCTGTGCAGCCACGCCCGGAGGACCGCTGACCCTCTCGTAGAGCTTGCCCAAGATTTTCGGTTCCTGTTTCGCGGAGTCGCCGGAATTACCCTCTCAGGAGCGAACGGCGGCAATGAAGCCAACCTTCTCGCCTCCCTTAGGGATCTGAAAACTATGGACAACATCGACATCTACTACCAGGGCGAGACCATCCGCTCTTTCGAGCACCTTGAAATCGGCGCCGAAGAGGCATTCGCCTCTCTCCAGTCGTTGATCGCTAAGAAGCACGGCATCTCCGACAAGGCCTTCCTCTTCGTCGAAGACGAGGACGATCCGGTGGAGGCCAAGGCCAAGGTCCGGTCCAAGGCCGGCCGTTCCGGTGTGAAAGTTCACATTCACCGCTGCCGTAAGGTCGAGGTGGTCGTCCACTTCAAGGACAAGAGCTTTCACGACGCATTCGCTCCGGGCGCGACGATCGCGCGCGTCAAGCATTGGGTCGCCGTGCGCAAGCTGGGCATGACCGACGAGGAGGCAAGCCACCATCACCTCCAAGTCACCGGCACGACGAATCAGCCCGAACCCAGCACGCATATCGGCACGCTGGTCGAGCATCCGCGCTGCCGCGTCGAGTTCGACTTGGTGACGACCCCGAAAGTCAACGGCTAGGGGACGTCGCATGGCCACGTCGACGCAAGCGGGGCCCGATGAGCGGGCCCTGCGGGCTGATTTGGGGAAACCCGCTTTTCGGCTCGCGCAATCGGAAGGTCGCTTTCGCCTCATCAACATCGCCTGGCCGATCGCCGTTATCGGGGTAACTGCCAGCGACGGGCATGAATTCGCCCTGCGGTTCGACTGCTCGGGCTATCCAGCCACCGCGCCGACGGCGCGGGTATGGGATGCGGAGCGCAATACGGCACCTGCCATCGGTCAGTGGCCGAAAAGCAAAGGCGGCCGGGTCAAGGCAGTGTTCCGCCCCGACTGGAAAGACGGTAGTGCCCTCTACCTGCCGTGTGACCGCGTCAGCCGTGAAGGTCACGACAACTGGCTGCAGGAAACGCCGACGATGATCTGGCGACCTGATCGCGGCATCCTTCAATATTTGGAGATCGTCCATGAACTTCTCAATTGCGGCGACTATCAGCCGGTGGCTTGCGCCGCGGCGTGAGCTTTCTTGCTCTTGGCTTTTTTGGCGGAGGCTGACGAGAAAGCTGCGAGAGCGCGGCCGCGACGAAACGCGGGAAAGCGGTGCGTTCCTCATCGGCTATATCGAGGCGGCCGGAGCGGCGCGCATCATCGATTTCGTTTTGTATGACGATCTCGATCCGCAAAGTCTCGACACCGGCATTGTTCGCTTCGATGGCAAGTATTTCGGGCAACTCTGGGCGCTCTGTCGTCAGCGCAAGCTGACGGTTATCGGTGATGTGCATGTCCACCCGGGAGACTCAGGTCAGAGCAGGTCAGACCGAGCCTACCCCATGGTGTCGCAGGCCGGCCATCTCGCCTTGATCCTTCCGCGTTTCGCGCGGGCGCCTATCGCTCATGAGGAGATCGGCATCTATCGTTACCTCGGCGGCGGGGAATGGCTGACGGTGCCGCGTGGCCAGCGGCGTGAATTTTTCAGCATTGGATTTTGAGGAACAGCTATGAATACAATGGCACCCGCAGATGAATTGCACCGCCTGGCTAAGCGCGCCCTCGACAACGGCACCGCAACGAGCATCGCAGAATCTGAAAGGCTGTTGCACGGTTACCGGATCGCGCTGACGATCGGGGCGAACGAAGCGAAAGATCGCAACCATCAGACGGCTCTTCTGACGGCCGTCGCGCTTGGCCGCCGCGTTTTCCTCGGCGGCGTTTTTGTTGATGGGCCGCTCGATACACCGCTTCTTTCGCCGCTGCTCTTTGGAAGGACGCTGGCAGAGGCAATTGCGACGCTGGGTGGAACGTGTGGCCCCGCCCCATCGGCACACGTGCCGCACATCGTCATAGGCGGACCAGTGCGTGCGCGTATCGATCGCTTTGAGGTTCGGGCCGTATTCGATGGCTGGCGTGGCGGTATTGTTCCCGGTCACAAACCTGGTCTCGGAGCGGGAGAAATTCCCACTATGCCGTTGTCGGCGATGCTTGCCGCCGCACTGGCGGTAAACGAAGCCTTCTTGCACTTCTCAGGGGAAATGGCGGCTGCCGGCCGGCGAAGCGTCGGGCTCAACTTGTGGGATATTGAGCGTTCAGTCGACTGGTTCGAAAACGATAGCGCGGCTCCGGCGTTGCGCTACTTGCCAACGCGGCTCTGGCTGGTCGGACTTGGTCATCTGGGGCAAGCGTATCTCTGGGGGCTTGGGCTGTTGCCGTTCTCGGCCGACGTTAAGGTACAGCTTGTCTTGCAAGACAACGACAAGATCACCGGTTCGACCGAGAGCACCTCGGTTCTCTCCGATCGAACGATGATTGGCTTGAAGAAGACCCGCGCGATGGCAGCATGGGCGGATCGGCGCGGCTTCGAGACGACTATCACGGAACGCTTGTTCGATCAGCAGTTTCGCCGCCGTCACGACGAGCCAGCTATCGCACTCTGCGGCATGGATAATGCGCAAGGCCGGCGAGCGCTCGATCAAGTGGGGTTCGACTTCGTTGTCGAAGCCGGACTTGGGCGAAGCCATCAGGATTTTCGCAGTATGCTGGTCCATACCTTGCCAGGCGAACTTACCGCGTCTGAACTGTGGAAGGAGGCCGAAAGTGCCACGCCGCAAGCGTTGGAAGCCGCAGCGTATCGCAGCATGCTCGCCGATGGATCTTTGGATCAGTGCGGCGTTACCCTCCTTGCTGGCAAGGCAGTGGGAGCGCCCTTTGTTGGCGCGGTCGCTGCAACGCTTGTTCTGTGTGAGGTCTTGCGCCTCCTCCACGGTGGCCCGCTGCATCGGCTGATCGACTTGAACCTGATCGATCCGACACGTTTGCGTGCTGCACAGCAGACGCGCGATTTTTCGACTTTCAATCCAGGCTTTTCAGAGGTCCATGGTCGCCAATAAACAGCAGGACCGGGATATGGCGCAGGCGCTCCTTGATTTTGGCTGCTGCGTGTTTCTTCCAGAATTCTGCCTTTTTAAACACGGCAGCCCGGGTCTTCTCGGCACCGTCGAACGCACGATCCAGGTAGCCGAGAAACCAGTCCAGCCACTCGGTAACGTCAAGATTGTCTTTCTGCGTCGCCTCAAACAGAGCGAAGCAAGCCTTCCACTCCAGCCGGATTTACGCGGACAGCATTGTACCTGGAACCACGATACGCGCCCGCCTAATGGTCCTCTCGGCTAAGAATACGTCCCATCCATCACGGACCAGGGCGGTTTGGTGACGGTCAAGCATCATCACTCTCGTCGTCTCGACCTTCGATCCTTCCCCGTTTTTCTAGCTACAGCACTCGAGCCGAACTGTCCGGCGCGACGGGCCCTAACACCACGGGTGATCTCTGAAATTTCGACCTCCGCATGAGCCAAATCGTGAGCCGACAGGAAATGCCCTCGGACCCAGTTGTCGATGTACTGCCGAAGCGCATTGTCCGCCCCCCTTTTTATGAACGCTACTGTCAAAGCCCAAGTCTCGCCGGTATGCCGGATCAGCTTCTCGAGAAGTATCCCCGTCGCTTTCAGCGTCTTCACATCGAAAGCAGGCCTGTGTTTCCATATGTGATTTAGAAAGGTCATCAGAACATCAAGGTGAGATTTCATCTCGGCATTTCCAGTGCCGATGAAGTTCGCGAGTGCTTGGAAATCTGGCAGATCGGTGGCGGTGTCGGCTTGGAACGCATCCAGAAGTGCTTGTGGATCGATCGCTATGTGGCCGTGGCGCCGCCAGGCGAGCTTCACGAGTAAACTGGCATATCGGTCGTCGCTGATTTCTTCAGTTTCCTGCGCGAAGGCGAAGACGGGCTGAAGCCATACGCCCTTCACAGATGAAGCCATTTCGGCCCATTGGCGGAAATTCATGTCCTCTGAAACGAGCAGGTAGCCATCGGTCGCTAAATTGGCTGCATCAAGAACATGGGTACCGAACATTCCCGTGATCAGCGAGGCCGCCTCGGATGGTGTGTCTGGCGCTGTCGCCGGACGGACCCCGCAAGCGGCCTCGATCTTAGCGAGCTGTTCGGCTATGAAGCTGTGGCGAGCGGCGACGTCTTCCGGGGTATGCTCTTGCCTGATGTACTGCCCATTGTGCCAAGCGATTGTCATCGAGGGCTCACCGGTCCACTCCTGCTTGTCTCTGAGAATTCGCAGTTCGTCGATAACCGATTGAGGCACTACGAGCGTGCCGAATATCGCCTTTAGGACATCGAAGGCGCCCATCGTTGCAACAGTCCATGCGGTATAGGTGTCTAGCACCGCACCTGCGGCTCGGTGCTGAACAATGAGCGCTCTGGCTGCTAGGCGCTCGACCTCCATGCCGACACAAGTTCGGATGTCAGCATCAAGGGAGCGAATGTATTCAACGAATCCGATCGTGTCGCCGCCGAGATGGTCCGCGACCATGTTCAACGGCACGTTCTGCACGAGATATAGATCGGCAAGCTTGCGATTGTTTTCGGAAGCCCGACGCACTTGATCCAGCGCCGGCTGTACGTCACCGTCTTCCATGGTGACGGTGTAGAAGCCCTTGGCGTCGGGAAACCTCTTCTCGAAATTCTCCATGACGTCGTGCAGCGCGTGCAGGAATTTGTGTTTGATCTCCGCGATGCGCCACGTCCTATTGTTGCCGAAGCCTGCGGGCATATCGAATGTGTCGCCGACCTTGAGCCCCTTGGCCGCGACGGCGGTCGGGTGAGCTAAGCTCAATATCCCTTCGGCGGGCCGGTCGTCGTTTTCCGTGATGAGGAATGAGTTGTTCTGGCCATGCTCACCCTCGAGGCGAACAAAAGTATCAGTTCCGACGGTATGGACGGTTGGAATGAGACCGTCATCGGGATTCATCATGATGAGCCCGAAATAGCCAAGCGCCGCCTCTGGATCGTTCCTGGCCGCTTGGAGGACGTCGTAAGCGTAGGCAAGGGCTTTCGGCCCCTCTCCCGCCGCACGCAGCAGCTGTGCAACATGCATTTTCTGGATGGTAGTGCCGCGCGCGGTGGCGAGGTCTATGCCATCCAGAATCGGTTTGACTTCGTCGCCGCGTTGGCTTCTACGCAGAACCGATATTAAGGCGAGATAATTGTCCAATTCGGGCTGCGCTTCGACCGCCTTCCGAAGGATCGTTTCGGCTGCGGGAAGATCACCATGGTTGAAATGCAGCAGTCCTTCTGCGTGCAGAAAGAATGGAAGGTCACGAATGGGCGGGGCCAGGCGAGCGAAGAAGCTGAGAGCCCGCTGTCGGATCGGGCTGTCGTTCACGAAGGCCCGAGCCAGCGTACGAAGTTCTTCGCTGTCGTGATCTTCTGCGATGTGACCATCCAGCAAATCGGCCACGACTGACCAATCACCCCGGCGGCCAGCATGCAGCGCCACCATCATCCGGCTTGCGAAATGCGCGTTGTCGTCGATAAGTCTAAGGGCGGTGTGAAATGCCGCCTCCGCGATATCGTCGAAGCCGTCTATGCGAGCGAAATCGGCGACCAAGATACTAGCGCGGGCATCAGCGGCTACATCGCGCGCTAAGCTTTCCAGGGCATCATGCCTGGCGTCGGGTTCTCCGGTTCTGATAGCCGCGAGCCTCGACGCCGCTGCCACAACGAGGCGTTCGACTTCGGGAATGTGCTCTGCCTTCGCTGAATAGAGATTTGCGAGCTCGCTCCAGTTCTTCTGTTCGGAATAAAGGCGGAAGGCGAGAACGGCGGCTTCCGGCCCATCGGGCAGCTTTGGGAGAAGTTCAGCGGCCAAAACGTCATCTTGACTGTCGATTGCGATCATAGCGGCACGAGTGAGGATCGACACGTCGTCTGGCGCTAGCTCAAGGCCCTGCCGGGCAATCTCCAGGGCTCGCGGAAGATCGTCTAGCGCATGCAGCGTCACTATGATGTTGGAGCACATAGCCGCATCCTCGGGGCGCAGCACGCCGTCACTGGATCTCGCCTTGTTCCATATGACAATCAGGGTTGCTGCTGCGCTATGCAGACGAGCGCGCTCATCAGGTGTCAGGCGCCTAGTGTGCTGAAAGCTCTCACTCGTTACGATTTCGTCGATGTCCGCCTCAGCGGCGAACTGAATGGCATGCGGATCACTGGGATGTGCGGCGACCGCTTGGCGCGCAGGCTCCCACCAATCTCCTGTTGACCGGCGCCGACGGATGAAATCTACCCGGCCGATCGCGACCTCGGCCGCCCCCCTTAGGCCTTCCGGCACGAGATCAAGCGGCTCGTCGATCGAAGTATCGAATCGAGCCGCTTGAACCAAATAGCCGGCCAGTCCTTCATTCGTTGGATCGGCCTTGAGCGCTTCCGTGCCGAATGAGAGAAGCTCCTGCCATTGCCCCCGCAGAAGAAGAGAAAAAGCCTTGTTGGCGATGGCTTTGGGTTCGCTCGGAGCGTGGTCGTAGGCTTCCGACAGCATCGAAGCCGCCTTGTCGTCCTCGCCTAGCGCGAGCAAGCATGAACCGATATTTGCCTTGATGCGAAAGAGGATGCGGCCAGAAGCCGACGAATTGACCCGTGCCAAAAGATTCTGGAGGAACGGCAATGCCGCGCGGGGCCGTCCGTCGTTCGCCATCTCCCGGTAATTGTCTATCTCTGCGTCAAGGTGAGCCTCAACAGCATTGGCAGTGGTTGTCGTGTCGCCGGGTGTCGTCTGAAGCCTCGTTGCGACATCCGCGAGCTGTGCTTCGATACGAGAGAGCCCAGCACCTATCTCACTTCGGGCTTCACTCTGACCGGATGTAATTCGTTGGGTTTCCGCGAGGATTTGCTCGCTGAACGGCCCAAAGGTCGGGTCGAAGACCTTTCTTGCGGCCGCATCCTCGGTGATCCTTTCCTCAAGGGTATTCCATCCCCAGACATACACCAGCAGCGGCGTACCTGCTTTGTTAAGCTCGGCCGTGAGCTCGCGCGCCAACTCTTGCATGGCGACATCGTCAGGAGCGGTCGTGATCACAAAGTATTCTTTGAGCCGAGGCCTGAAGGCTAGCGCTTTCGCGACCTCACCGCGCACCTCCTCCTCTGTAAGGCTGTGACCATCACCTTTCAGCTTGCATTGGATTCCGACATGATGCTCCGGGTCGCTGTTGCGGAGTCCAAAGAGATCGACCCCGTTTTGACGCTGCCCCCGGCGGCCATTGCGCTGCACATTGGGATCGCCCAAAAGACCGCGCCAAAGCACGATGGAAGCACGTTCAAAGGCCTGCTCATCTGCCGGCTTCGGAATCTGTGTGGCGGCTAGAAGAGACATTGGCGATCTTTACGATGTAGGGCCGAAATCATCCGGCTACTGCGCGAACAGCTTCAGGACTGCGGTGATTGATCTAAGTAAGGTCTCAGACTATTTCGAAGCGGAAATGGTGATGCTTAGGAGCAGGTAGGATGTAGCTATCCAACCCTCCTCTTTGCAATGTGACTGACACTGTTAGTCCACCCCATAGGCTGATCGTAGCAGGGAGATGGCTTCGTCGCGGGCGAGGGGGACGTCAAATGCTTTGGGGTCAAGGGACTCGTCAGCTTGAGCCAATTCGAGGAATCTTCGGAGATCTTCGCGGATTGGATCGGCGAGCTTGATCGAGGCATCTCCAGGTAGCAATTGGGTCAAGCGAAACACATCATTGCGATGTTTCTTGATGGTCTTGCTATCGATTTTTTCACCAGCCTCCGAGCGGCGCGTTAGATCAAGGAAAGCACGGGCCTTGAACGGAATGAGCAACGTTTCGTCTATGACTGTGACGCCCTCTAGCTTGCGTTTTCCTGCCTGCAGCGCATCGTAGTAACCCTCATCGAGAAGGATGGCCGAGAGGCTGACTATATCCTCTTCCACGGAGATGGGGGTTAGCCCCGCATCTTCTGGGAGGTCGAGCGTCCCCGGTTTGCGCGAAAAGAGCTCGATCATGAAGGGGAAGCTTTGATCCGACGGCCGATGGAAACGATAGAATTCCTTCTTGCCATCGCTCCGCTCTCGCGCCTGATATCCGCCTGCATCCAGAAACGCTTTGAAGGCGGCTCCGAATGCGGGATCGACCACCTCGACACAGAGCACCATGTCGATATCTTTGGTCGCTCTGAATTGGAGACCGGCTGCATCGAATAGCAGGTCGCAGGCGGCGCCGCCGATGATGGCGTAGTGGTCTTCATGTCCTGCGAAATGCTCGCGGAATTTCTCGATGCCGGCTACCATGGGGTGTTCTCCAAGAGATGTTCCGCCGCCATCGCAACACGTTCATCGCGATGATCCCGCAACTGCGCATAAAGCGACAGAGGATCCACGGTGTCAGTGTCGGTCAGTGCGGCAGGATCGTATGACCATGTTTCGACTATGAAATCGGCTTGATCCCGGCTGGTTTCCACAAAGCCGGACGCCTGTGCGGTGGCTTTCCAATCACTGGCGGCTACCGCAAAGATGCCTACGGAAGGCCTGGACAAGTCCGTCAATTCGGCGAGTGCTGTTTCTCCGGCTCGCTTTAGCGGAGATCGGAAGTGATCGCCTTGGACGAATTTCACAGACCGTACAGGGCTGCGGAGGAGATCGCGCGCGGTCTCTAATAGCTGGCGTCCTTTTGCCTTAAATCGAATATGCCTTTCCTTGCCGTGCTTTTCGGTTTGCGCGAGGCCGGATGCGACCAGGTCGTCGAAAGCGCGGCCAACCGACATCGCCGAATAGTGTAGCCGCGCTGCGATGAATGATGGGGTGGTAGCATTGTCGTCGTGCCGCAAAAGGTGATCGAACAAAACGGCTTGAGCCGCCGGCGACAGGCCCTTCGCATGCCGTTGCTTGAGAGCGCGGAAATGCTCGCGCAAATCCATGGCGAGGTCTGGGATATAGAGCTGGTTGCCCGGTACGACGAACGGCACGCCCTGACCAATTAGACGCGATCGGTTGTGCGCGCTCAGCGACGGCGTTGCGAAGACAACGATCGCATCAACAGAGTTGCGGATCAGGCTGATGTGCTTGGCAATGTCGGAAGGGGTAGCGGCATTGTTCAAAGCCGCAAGAAAGACGCACCGCCTTCCGGCTATCCAGGCTTCGTAGAAGGTGTAGGTTCGTGCGAGAAATGACGGAAGGCTGCGTCCATCCGCAAATTCCATGATTGGAATGCGGTCATGAAGCGTGTCTCCGAGATAGCGCTGTAGCGCCTCGGCGAATGATCCCTCAGGGGTAATGTGCTCTATCCCTAACATCGCCATGCACGCTAACACCGTTAGTGTTATTATGCAACAACGTCGTTAGCATCCCTACGCTTCTTTAGCCTAAGCGCGGCGGCGACCTGCCAAGTCTGCACAATTTCCTCTTGTCTAGGCGGCTGTGCGCAAGGCCGCCTCGTCGGCATCCCGTTTGGCGTCCTCTATTGCCTGCCGCGTGGCGCGCGGGCCGAGCCAGGAGCGAACGGCCGCCTCCCTAACGATCAGATCACGTAAAGCACCAAACATCGTGCTGCTGATCGCCTGCTGTTGGACGCGAAGGTGGTCTTCAAGCAACTTATGCCGGGAAATATAGCCCGCGTTGACCCCTGGAATGGCATGGTTCATCAGCAGGCGCGCGTCGAACTCCGATACGCCGGCAGGCGTTGCTAGCGTTCTGAACGTCTGCCGCAGGTCATTACCCCATTTGGCCAGCACATCCCGGTCTTCCTTCTGTTCGGCCAGATGTCCACTGTCACTGTCCGCAGGGAAAAGCCAGTTATTGGCTTCACAAGGATATAAGTAGTGGGCAAAGCGGATCACTCGGATGAGGCACAAGATCATCTGGCGCGACAGTGGAATGTCGAACGCACGGTCGGCTCCGCCCTTCGGCCGCGGTATGTGAAGTACGCGGCGACGAAGATCTAGATGCTGCGGCTGTGCCTCCATCAACGCAGTTGGCCGGCAGCCGGAAAGTAGCGAGAACAGATGGAATTCGCGTCGAATGGGGCCTGGAAGCGCCGCGACTTGCTGGAACCAATGGGGTAAGTCATTTAGGCCCATTGCGGTATTCCGACGTTCCTCCGAGTTCCAGTCAACGACGCTCGCGGGATTGTCGGCCGGGAGATAGCGATGCGCCTTACGCGCATGATTGTAGACGGCGCGCAGCGTACGCATGCTGCCATTGGCAATGTAGGGGCCACGTTGTTTGGTGAGTTCGTCGTGCCTAGCGATGACTTTGGCCGGATCGTCGGCGAGTTCCTGCAGGGGCGCGTCGAGCCAATCCTTGAAGAGGCGTTCGACATGGTCACGGTAGCCCTCAATTGTCCCCTCGCTCCGGCCTTTCCGGATGAGGTGGGCGTCGCGATAACGCTCCCACGCTTTCCGTAGGGTGACCCCTTTCGAGGTGGCATCATCCTCACGCCGCGTTGGCTGGTCCTCGCTAGTTTGTGAAGCTTCATTTCCGCGGGCCGCCATGTCAGCGGCTTTCGGATTGGGGTGTTCGCCCCGGGATATCTGAGCGAGGTACGCCTTCGCGGTCGTGCGCGCTTCGCGAGTGGATGTGGTCCCCACGTCACCGATCCGAACTGAGATCGAGGCAACGCGCTTGCCGTCCTTCCGCAGGTCCCCTTGAACGGCGAATGTTTTGGTTCGTCTGCCAACGATGACGTGGAACCCTTTAAGCTGTGTGTCGCGAGCACGGTACTGTCCCGCACTGGGTGCCTTCAGGTCAGTGATCGACCTGTCGTTAAGGAGGATACGAATGTCGGCCATAGTGCACTTCCTGCAAGTCTAGGGTATGCCGGTCGGAAAAATTAAGCCGGTTTTTCAGCCGGTTTTAGACTCGCACGAGATCAAACGGTATGTCTACGCCGAAATGCGAGGCTATATTCAACTATATGGAAGAACACGTAAATTATCGAGCGCGGCGAACAATTGGATAAATCCGGATAGTTATAAGAATAAACTACGAATCTGGGGGTCAGGAGTTCGAATCTCTTCGGGCGCGCCATTCCCGCCGAAACTGTGATTTCCTGCGATCCGCTAGCCGGTCTTGGGCTCGCATATGAAGAGCATGTTGCTGAGCACCGCCTCATTCGAGTACTGGAGAACTGGACGCCGCCTATTCCGGGCTTCTTCATTTATTACCCCAGTCGTCAGCCTGACTGCGCTATAAACGCGCTGCGATGTTCTTGAAATGGTCCGGTACGCGGCGACTGTTATCTGGGCGCGGCGACGCGGAACGCTCGCTCGCGCCGCCGCGCAGCAGGCTCACTTTTCTTCCGCTTTCCCGGATCAGGGCCCAATCGGCCTCGCCCCAGCCAGATACCGCTCATTGTCGAACGGCTCGGCGTGGGTGCTGTCCGGGCTCCACATGTGGCGGTGGGTCTCCGTCAGATTGCCGAGATAGACATGCAGTGCGCCCGAGCGGGCGCTGCCGGTGTTGGCGACCGCATGCACCGTATCCGGGTTAATATGCACCACCGCGGGCGCCGCGATGTCGTGGCGTTCCGGCGCATCGATCTCGCTGCCGTCGACGGGATAGATGAAGTTGGTCTCGCTGCCCTTGTAGATGCCGATCAGCGCATCCATCAGATGGTTGTGCGGCGGGTACTGCAGGCCGGGCGACAGCGTGATGTGGTAGATGGTCAAGTCAGGGCTGGCATGCAGCAGCACCTCATCGTCGTCTTCCTCATGCGCGAGCACGCCTGATGCATGGAAGCGATCGGTGTGTTCGCGCAGCACCGCCTTGACCCGTTCGAAGGCATGAGCACCTTTGGCTGCGTTGACGATATCGGAGGTTACGGCGTAGAGAGGCGAGTTGGCGGCAAGAGACATTTGTCGTCATCTCCATTGGGAAGCTCAACCAATACAACTGAGATGCTCAGGTTAGCGAATGCCGGCAGACCCGTCAACCGGATGGTCGAACGGGCAAGCAGACTACGCGGGCAGACCACGCGGGCAGACCACACGGGCAGGCAGATATGGCTCCTCCGAAATCAGTGTCACCGTCCGCCGTCAAGGCGCCGTCGACCGCCGACATATTGCGCAGCGAGGAAGCTTATGAGCAGCTGAAGAGCGACATCGTCGCCTGCGTCCTGCAACCCGGCGAAAGCCTGACCGAAAAGCAGATCGGCGACCGCTACCAGATCAGAAAGGCGACGATCCGCTCGGCTTTGGCCCGCCTGACGCAGGAAGGGCTGATCAAGAGCGAGCCGCGCCGCGGCTATGTCATCGCACCGCTTAGCCTGCGCGACGTCAACGAGATCTTCGACGTCCGCAGCCTAATCGAACCGGAAGTGTTCCGGGTGGCCGCGGCAAACCTCACCGAACGCGGGCTCGACGACATCAGGCTGGCGGCGCAGAAGGTGCTGAAGCCGGAGACGCTGCGCAGCCATGTCGCCTTTCTGGCGGCCGACCGCGCCTTTCGCCTGGCCCTGGCCGAACTCTCCGGCAATCTGCGGCTGGTTCGCCTGCTCGACCAAACGCTCGACCAGTCGGAGCGTGTCCTCCATCTCGGCTTCAAATCGCGCGACTTCACGCAAGCGATCATCGGCCAGCAGAAGGAGTTGGTGCTTGCCTGCGAGCTGGCCGAGGTCTCGGCCATCGCAAAGCTTGCCCGCTCGCAGTGCCTGTCGCTCAAGAAGCAGGTGCTCGAGACCTTGCTCGCCGGCTCCAAGCTGCAGGACGCCAATTTGCAAAGCTTCGCCTGAGGCGCGAAGCCTGCGCTCTCTGGCCGATGCTTACCCGTCGATGAAGCGGATGTCCGCATCGGCAAGGCAATAGGGCGCGTAGCGGAAATCGCGGATATGGCTGACCTTTCCATCCTGCCAGTCGACCAGCATGAAGCCGCGCACGGCGTCATCTCCCGCTTGCGGGTTGCGGATCAGGATGGCCGGCCTGCCGTCGACGAAGCCGAGCGACAGCGCCCAATCCTGGACACGGTCGTAATTGCCGAAATAGTTGGAAACCTGCGCTTTGCCGCGCATGCGGGTGCGGTTGACGACTTCAAGCTGGATATCCTCGGCGATCAACGCGCGCACGGCGTCGAAGTCGCGCGCGTTGAACAGGTCGACATAGCGGCGCAGGCGCCGCTCGTCGTTGATGTCGAGTTTTGGGGCAGGCGCCTGCTCCTCCTGTGAGGCCAGCAGGCGCAGCTGCGACCGCCCGCGATGCAGCGCCGCCTGGGTCGCGGCCAGTGTCGCGCCGGACACTTCGCAGGTTTCGTGCAGGCTGAGGCCAAGCACGTCGACAAGGATCACGGCGCTGCGCTGCACTGTTGCCAGCTGCATGAAGCTTCGCAGGCTGGCGGCGGTGGCGAGCCTCGCATCGGCGCTTGCGGAGGGGTCTTCGATCGTCGTCATGTCGGTCTCGCTCATGCGCGCCTGCTCCCGCTGGCGCCGGCGCAGATGATCCTGCGCGGCATTGTGGGCTATGCGGAACAGCCATTGCTCCGGACGCTCGACGGCGGCGTCGCCGTCGATGGCCTGCAGTGCCTTGATCAGTGTCTCCTGGACGATGTCCTCGCCATCGATCACCGAGCCGGCCATGCGGGCGCAGTAGCGGTGCAGCTTCGGTCGCAAGGAGCCGAGCATCGCCTCCAGGGCCACGCGGTCGAGTTTTGCTGTGTTCATCCTGTCCGTTCCCAAGATGCCGGTCTTTGCATTCAAGCCGGCACGACCTCGCCGGCCAGCATACGATAATTGCCGACGATCTTTGCCGGCGATCTGGCAAGCGGCGTCGAGCGGCGCCCGGCATGATCGGCGCTGAAGGCCTTGAAGGCTGCGAGCCCGGTCAGGCCGTCGCCATCCTGGCTGACAAGATGGATGAACTCGCCATTCTCCAGTTCCAGGACGAGGTAGCGCACGGATTGCGGTTTCGTGTCGTCGAGCGCCTCGAACACCTGTGCAACCAGCATACGGTTCTCGGCGATGCTTTCGTCCCTCACGCCGTAGCGGATGAGATTGTAGCCCATTGTCGTCTCCTGTTTTTCAACTCTGCACAGAGAAGACGTTTCGCGGCCTCGAAAAGATTCGTCGCCCGGCGAATCTTTTCGATCGTCCGGATCGTCTTTCCCGTCGACGGCTGCGCGGCAGCCGTCCAGGAGCAGGAGAGACCCATCATGCACATCCAGTTTGCCGAATTGCCGGTGTTCGACCAGGACCGCGCCAAGGCCTTCTACACCGGACATCTTGCTTGCCAGGTGGCGGAGGACCAGCTGATGGGCGACAGCGGCTGGCGCTGGATCGAGCTGACATTTCCCGGCGCCGTCACCAATTTGCATTTCGTCAAACGCCCCGATGACACGCCGGGCACTGAGCCCGTGCTGGTGCTCGTTGATGGCGATGTCGAGGCAACGGTCGCGGGCCTGAAGGCGCGCGGCGTCGAAATCATCACCGAGCCGCAGGAAGCGCCTTGGCAGCCGGGCCGCACGGTCGCCGAATTCCGCGACAGCGAGGGCAACCGCATGGTTGTCGCCAGCAAATGAGCGACACGCACCAGACCGAATTCCCAGAACCAACAGGAGAAATGGACATGACCCCTCAATCGTCGACGCTGAAAGTACCGGGCGCGAGCCTCTATTATGAGATGCGCGGTTCCGGCCCCGTGCTGTTGATCATCCCCGGCGGACCGCAGGACGCCGGCGTCTTCGCCGATGTCGCGGGCTACGTCGCCGACCGCTACACGGTGGTCGCCTATGATCCGCGCGGCAATTCGCGCAGCACCTTCGACGGAGAGCCGCAAGAGCAGGACCTCAATGTCCATGGCGACGATGCCGCGCGATTGATCGAGGCGCTTGGCGCCGGACCGGCCTATGTGTTCGGCACCAGCGGCGGCGCCCAGATCGGGCTCAACCTCGCCGCCCGCCATCCCGGCCGGGTTCGTGCGCTGGTGGCGCATGAGCCGCCCAGCATGATGCTGCTCGACGACCCGTCGCCGTCACTGGCCGGCATGCGCGACCTGCACGACACCTATCGCAGCCAGGGCGTCGAGGCGGCGATGCAGAAATTCTTCAGCGAGAACAGCCTGTCGGAAGGGCCGGGCCAGGATGAAGCCGGACCGCACGAGCCGCAAGACGGACCGCCTTCGTTCGAACCGTCGCCCGAGGAGGCCGAGACCTTTGCCAGGGTCAGCGGCAATTTCGAATACTGGCTGGCGCATGGCGTCATGCCGCTGTCGCTCTACCGTCCTGATATCGAGGCGCTGCGCGGCCGCCCGGTCGTGGTCGGCATAGGCGAAGAGTCCATCGGCCAGCCGATCGACGGCATGGGCAAGGCGCTGGCCGACAGGCTCGGCAGCAAGCGCGCCGCCTTCCCCGGCGACCATATGGGCTTTGCGCCCTATCCCGACCGCTTCGCCGAGACCTTGCACCTGACGCTCAGAGGCGCGTGAGATCGTCAGTCCAATAGGAAAGGAGCGTCCGCATGCACAATGCGGACGCCCTTCTCCCATGAAATTACCGGCTAAGATTGCTGTATCAGACGGCCTCCCAGCCTTCCTTGCCACCGGCGCGGAAGATGGCGTCAATGACCTTCTGGTTGAGTACGGACTCCTCCAGCGTGAAGACACGCTCCTTGCCGCCCTGTGCCGCCCTGGCAAACGTCTCGACCTCGCGCCGGTACTGTTGCGTGCCGGGAAAGCGGAACACCTGCGCCTCCGTATGGTTCTGGTTGTGCAATTCGATGCGGTGATGGTCGTAGAGCCCGGCATTGAATGGCGAGAACACCTCGATGAAACCCTTCTCGCCGTGGAACACCATCACCTGCCGCGCCGCCATCTGCGTCGACAGATAGAAGGACAGTTCGAAATCGCCGAAATCGGCGCGGATCGAGGAATAGATGTCGGTGCCGAATTTCTTGTCGCGCTCGATCGTCGCCTGCACGCGCAGCGGCTCCTTGCCGCTCGAAAACCGCGTCGACACCGTCGGATAGACGCCGATATCAGGCAGCGCGCCGCCGCCGAGATCGAGCTGGTTGCGCATGTTGGTGGGATCGACATTGTAATAGGAGAAGGCGCCCTGCACATGGCGCAGCCGGCCGATGGCGCCATCGGCGATGAGATCGCGCACCTTGATCCATTGCGGGTGGTAGATGACCATGAAGGCCTCGCAGACCAGCACCTTCTTCTGGTCGCGCAGCTTGATCAGCGGCGCGATGTCCTTGGCGTCGAGCGCCAGCGGCTTCTCCACCAGCACATGTTTTCCCGCTTCGATGGCCTTGGCCGTCCATTCGACATGCTGCGAGGTCGGCAGCGGGATGTAGACGCCGTCGACGTCTTTCGAAGCGAGAAGCTCCTCATACGAACCAAAGGCATGCCTGGCGCCGAACCGCTCGCCCAGGGCCTCGGCCTTCGACAGGTCGCGGCTGGCGATCGCGGACAAAACGCCATTCTCGGCCTCGACGATTGCCGGCAACAATTGCTCGCGGCCGATCTTGGCCGTCGACAAAACACCCCATCGGAACATCAGGCTTCTCCTATCGATTTACAGGCGAGGAGGTTTGCCCGAAATTGCGGGAAAAGCCAATGCGGATCGCTGGTCCTGCTAGCCTCGCTTGCCCGTCAGCGTCATGTCGAAATTGACGATATTCGAATAGATCGGCGTGCCGACATCCATGCCGTACCGGGAGCGCAGCACCTTGCCGGTGACGTGGAATTTAATGACGCCGCCCTTCAGCCCGCCGAGCTCGGCAGTGAACTTTTCCGCAAACGTCTTGCCGCGCGCCGTCAGCCGGCCGCTGACCAGCGCCGTGGTGTCGCTGGTTCGGGTTACGCTGGTCGAGCGGAACTGGATTTCGGGGCTGTTGGCCACGTCGAACACCGCATCGGAGCGCAGGAAGGCGTCGATGCGGCCCTGGCCGGTGCCGACGCTTTCGGGATAGATGGTGAAGTTGACCGCGGAACGGCCGACATCGCTGTTGTCGATGCGGATGGAGCCCTTGAAGCGGCCAAAGGCGCCGTCGAGGCCGCCGCCACCGACCTTGCCGATGGAGAAGCGAATGCTGGAGCTGGCCGGGTTGACCGTGTAGCTGCCGGCGGCGTCGCCGAGGTCCACAGCGGCGGAGACAGGCATGGCAAGGCAAGCGGCAACAGCCGCCAATCCGAAGATGCGCGCATACATGGGTTTTGTCCTTCTGGGGCAGGCGAAGTGTTGCGCCCTCACTCCAATGAACGAATGCGCGGCGCGCGCTATTCCATGTCCTGATCTGACGAAGGCGTGATCATGCGCGTGAGCACGCTGTCGCGCAGCCAGAAATGATGCCGCAGCGCCGCCAGCGCATGCAGCGCAACCAAGGCAATGCCGGCATAGGCGAGATACCAGTGTGCTACCGCCCAGAAGTTTTCCGCCGCATCGGACACGCCGAGCGGCAGGTTCGGCATCACGAAAAGGTTGAACGGCATGCTGGGGATCTCCAGCATCGACACCGAAACCAGTGCCCAGCCGGACAGCGGCACCGCGAGCTGGAAGCCATAAAGTGCCAGATGCGCCAGCGGCGCCGTCCGACGCTCCAGGCCTCCGACCGAGGCCGGCAAGGCCGGGGCCGCGTTGCCGAGCCGCCAGGCAATGCGCAGGATGAGGAGGCCGAGCAGCAGGAAGCCGAAGGATTTGTGCAGCTGGATCAGCTCGAAGGCGGTGCGCTGGCTGGTCAACCGCACCATGATGAAGCCGAGCATGAACTGGCCGATGAACAGGATGCCGATCAGCCAGTGGAGGACGATCGCCGCCCAGCCGTAGCGGGTTGAGTTGTTGGTGATGAATGCCGGCATGGCTGGTGAACGAATGGCAGCTGGGCTTTCTTCCACCCTCCCCCTTGTGGGGAGGGTCGGCGCGAAGCGACGGGGTGGGGGGGTAGCGCCCTACGAAGACTCCCACCCCGATCCGCTACGCGGATCGACCCTCCCCACAAGGGGGAGGTGGCTAAGCACCGACCTTGAAGAAATCCACAAACGCCCGCAGCGCCGGGCGCATCTGGCGGCGGCTGGGGTAGTAGACGAAGAAACCGTCGAAGGGCGGACACCAGTCTTCCAGCACGCGGATCAAGCGACCGTCGGCGAGCGGCGCGCGCACATAATCGTCGAAGACGAAGGCGAGCCCAGCGCCGTCGACCGCCGCCTGGGCGATCAGATGGTCTTCGTCGAGGATCAGCGGCCCTTGCGCCGCGATCTCGATCTCTTCGCCATCCTTCTCGAATTCCCAGCGGTAAAGAATGCCGCTGGAAAAACGGAAGCGGATGCAGCGGTGGTCGGCAAGATCGCGCGGATGGCGGGGTCTTGGCATGGTCGCGAAATAGGATGGCGCGCCGACCACGGCGCCGCGAAGGTCCGGTCCGATGCGCACCGCGATCATGTCGCGCTGCAGGCTTTCACCGAGCCGCACGCCGGCATCGAAGCCGCCTTCGACGACGTCGGTGAAGCGATCCTCGATGACGATTTCCAGCACGATGTCAGGATAGGCCGCGGCAAAGCCGCCGAGCCTGGGCGTCAATGCCAGGTGGGCCGCGGTGCGCGGCACGGTCAGCCGCAGGTTCCCGGCCGGCCGGTCGCGCGCCTCGATCGCCGTTTCCAGCGCCAGATCGATCTCGGACAGCGCCGGCCGCAGCCGTTCGAGCAGCTGCGCGCCCTCCTCCGTTGGTGCCACGCTGCGGGTGCTGCGCGCCAAAAGCCGCACGCCGAGCCGCGCCTCCAGGCTGGACACGGCATGGCTCACCGCTGAAGGCGCAATGGCCAGTTCGCGCGCCGCGCCACGAAAACTGCCGCATTGGGCGACTGTCGCCAGCACAGCCAGTTGAGAAAGATGCGCTCGATTCATTGATCTATTTTATAGAACAGCCCGTGCGAATGACAGCCAATTATCGAACGTAAGACCAGGCACTATCTCTCCTTCATCGCAACAAGGAGACGCGCCATGAAAACCCGCAAACTTGGTACTGAACTCGAAGTCTTCCCCGTCGGCCTCGGCTGCATGGGCATGAGCTTCGCCTATGGCGGTCAGGCAGAGGCCGACGCAATCGCCACTTTGCGCCGCGCTGTCGAGATCGGCGTGACGTTTTTCGACACGGCCGAAGTTTACGGCCCCTTTGAGAACGAGATACTTCTCGGCAAGGCGTTGAAGCCGGTGCGCGACAAGGTGACGATCGCGACCAAATTCGGCTTCAAGATTTCCGAGGAAGGCTCGGGCCTCGGGCGCATGGTCGGCGTCGACAGCCGTCCCGAGCACGTCAAAGCGGTGGCGGAAGCCTCGCTGAAGCGGCTCGATGCCGATGTCATCGACCTCTACTACCAGCATCGTGTCGATCCCAACGTGCCGATCGAGGACACGGTCGGCGCCATGGCCGAACTGGTGCGCGACGGCAAGGTACGGGCGCTGGGCCTGTCGGAGGTCAGTGCCGCCACCATCCGCCGGGCGCACGCCGTGCATCCGATTTCTGCCGTGCAGAGCGAATACTCGCTGTGGAGCCGCGACCCCGAAGACGAGGTGTTAGATCTCTGCCGCGAACTCGGCATCGGCTTTGTCCCCTACAGCCCGCTCGGCCGCGGCCTGCTTACCGGCACCATCGCCAAGCCCGAGGCCCTGAGCGACGACGACTGGCGCCGCACCTTGCCCCGCTTCCAGGCCGACGCCATGGCGGCCAATGCCAAGGTGATCGCCACGCTGGAAAAGCTGGCGACGGAAAAAGGCGTCACCTCGGCGCAACTGGCGCTGGCCTGGGTGCTGCACCAGGGCGACTTCATCGTGCCGATCCCCGGCGCGCGGAAAATCCGCCATCTCGAGCAGAACACGGCGGCGGCCGGGATCGAGCTGAGTGCGGCCGAAGTGGCGGCGATCGGCGATGCTCTGTCGCCGGACAAGGTGGTGGGTAAGCGGTACACCGAGGAATTGCTGGCGCTGGTGAATGGGTGAGTTTGCAGCAATAGCCAGATCAAAAGGGGCTGAACCATGCGGCTCAGCCCCTTGTCTTCAGCTAGGCGTACTGAATGAGAACCCAGGTAACTGCCTTTCCCTTGTACGGAGGGAAAGTATTGCCCTTCGCAAAGGGTCCAGTGGTGGAGTCGCGAGGATCGTCCACCTTCCAGACGCCGCTCTCGGGGCAGGTTTCTCCGGTACGCTTCTTGGTGCCAAGCGGCACCTTGGTCAGGCCATAAACGCTCATTACTTTGTCCTTCCATTGTGGACAACAAAGCCGAGGGTTGACGCGGCGAATCAGCCGTGATTCAGTGATCACGTCTTTAATCGAGACCGGCCCAGCTCCCTCGACGGGTTAATTGCTGGGTCTGACCAAAGGTCGGCCGCAGACTGCAATCTGTGGTCGACCCATTCTTTTAGCCAGCCCTCAAAAAGAAACACGATTCTGCATTTGAGTCCATCTGGCGCAACGATATTTTGTGGCCTCCACACTGATGGACACATTATCTTGTGGATTTGGTCGATGACCGCTTGAAAATTGCAGCGAATCGACACCTTCGACCTTTGTGAAAAATCACCAAGGTACAACCGATATCTCTGGCCAGGTATCCTTGGCACGCCTGCCCTTGGCCTCATGCGTCTGCTGGTTGTCCATCACCCGGTTCGGCGTGATGCGAAACGAGAAGATATCGTCGAGCCCAAACGGCGCCACCAGTTCAAGCTGCCCATCCGCGTCGTAGCGAACGCCAACCGCGTGAGTCCTCGAGGCGAAAAAGCGGAGCGCGTGGCTGGAGCTGGTATAGCGCGGGCAGGGCCGGCCGAATTTCTGCGGATACCACAGATGCACCCGCGCCTGGTTGCGCACCTCGACCGGTAGCGGCAGGCCGGCGAAGACCGTAGCGGTGCGGGCAATCACACCGTCCTCGGCCTCGTAGGACAGGTCGCTGTCATCGAAGTAGAAAAGATCAACATCCTTGATGCCGTAGCCCGATGGCTTGCCGGTCAGATGGTTCCAGACGGAATTATAGAGCGCGCCTGAAACCACCAGCCAATCCGGCAGGTCAAGCGAGCGTGCCTGCGCCAGCGCGTCGCGAACCAGTGGATCCGCCGACACGATGGCGAGAAGCGCTTCGCGTTGTGCTTCGAACGAGAACCCGGAATAGCGCAGATGATCCATCACCCTTTGGAGGGCGATTCGCTGTCGATCCGCAATCCGGACACTTGAGATCTTATCTCATTGCGGAGTCAGAATTCGTACTGAGTATGAAGAAAACTCTTGCGTACTCAGTACGCAACTGATACTCCGTGCCACGAAAATGGAGATTCCAATATGACACCGGAACAGTTCAAGGCTTGGCGCAAGGATCTCGGGCTATCGCAAGAAGCTGCAGCCGCAGTTCTCGGCGTCTCACGTGGTTCCATCGAAAATTACGAGCGCGGTAGCAGGCGCGAGGATCAACGCCCCGTCGAGATACCTACCAACGTCGTTCGGCTTGCGGTGCTCATCGCATACCGAAAGGATATCAACGCCCGGATCGAGGTCCTCGAACGGCAAGTTGAATTGCTTGAAACAGGGCATTTGAAAACAAGAGAAAGCACTATCGAGCATCCCGAATGGCGCGACACCACACAAACAGATATTGAGCACGCCCAGGAACACATCAGGACGTATCAAGGTATTCTGTCGAGGCTGGACGTGACCGCGTAGGAGCCCGCGCGGTTTTACGACCTGAGCTTCCGTTTCAATCCGGCCTTGCCCTAGCAAATCAACTCCCAGTAGGAGGGCGATTCGCCACCCCTGCCGGCAATCCCTTTACGTCCTCAGCACGCCGCCCGTCTGCTTGCCGACATTGTCGACGATCCGCTTGGCCAACGCCTCGAAATCCTCGTCGGTGAGCGTCTTTTCAACCGGCTGAATCGACACTTCGATGGCGATGGACTTCTTGGCGGCACCGAGTGAAGCGCCCTCGAAGACGTCGAACACCGAGACGCCGGTGACCAGCTTCTTGTCGGCGGCGAGCGCTGCCCGCACCAGCGTGCCGGCCTCGACCCCTTTGTCGACGACGAAAGCAAAGTCGCGCTTCACTGCCTGGAAGGCGGAGAGCTCCAGCTTCGGCTTGGTTTTCGTCGGCTTGGCCTTCGGCTCCGGCACGGCGTCGATATAGACCTCGAAGCCGCAGAGCGGTCCGGAAACGTCGAGCCCCTCCAGCGTCTTCGGGTGGAACTCGCCGAACGTGCCGAGCACCGTCTTCGGGCCGAGCTTGATCGTGCCGGAGCGGCCGGGATGGTACCAGGCCGGACCGCCTGGCTCGATCTGCAGCCGGTCGACCGGCGCGCCGCAGGCTTCCAGCGCTGCAATCGCATCGGCCTTGGCGTCGAACACGCCAACCGGGCCTGCATTGCCGGCCCAGCTGCGGCCGGAGCCGTCGAGCTTGGCGGTGCCGCGCCGCACGCCGGCGGCGACGCGTCGCTGCTGGTCGGGGCCGTCGCCCTCATAGGTGCCGGAGACCTCGAACAGCGCGACGTCGCCAATGCCCTTGTCGGCGTTGCGCTGCGCGGCGGAAATCAGCCCGGGCAGCAGCGAGGGACGCATGTCGGACATGTCGGCGGCGATCGGGTTGGCGAGCTTCAGCGCCGTCTGGCCACCGCCGAACAGTTCGGCGTGCCTGGCCGGGATGAACGACCAGGTGACGGCTTCCATCATGCCGCGCACGGCGAGCGAGCGCTTGGCGGTGCGGGTGCGGACCTGCAGCGTGGTCAGGATCTTGGAATTGACCGCATCATGCGCGCCCAGCGGTTGCGGTGCGATGTTGTCGACACCGTGGATGCGCATGACTTCCTCGACCAGGTCGGCCTTGCCGTCGACATCCGGGCGCCAGGACGGCACCGCTACATCGACGACATCGCCCGAGCCCTGCGGCTTGAAGCCGAGGCGCGACAGGATGTCGAGGCTCTCCGCCCTGGGCACCTCGATGCCGGTCAGCCGCTTCACTTCCGAAAGCGGGAAGGAAACGGTCTTCGGCGTATGGCCGGCGTAGCCGACGACCTCGATTTCCGTCGGCTCGCCGCCGCAGAACTCCAGCACAAGCTTTGTCGCCATCTCGACGCCGGGCACCATGAATTCTGGGTCGACGCCACGCTCGAAACGGTAACGGGCATCGGTGATGATGCCGAGCGTACGGCCAGTGCGGGCCGTGGTGATCGGATCCCAAAGAGCGGATTCGATCAGCACGTCCGTGGTGCTCTCGTCGCAGCCGGAATGCTCGCCGCCCATGACACCGGCGATCGATTCGACGCCATTATCATCGGCGATCACGCACATCTGCGGCGTCAGCGTGTATTCGCGCCCGTCGAGCGCCAGCACCTTCTCGCCGTCGCGTGCGCGGCGCACGACGAGATTGCCGGCGACCTTCTTGGCATCGAACACATGCAGCGGCCGGCCACGGTCGAAGGTGACGTAGTTGGTGATGTCGACCAGCGCGCTGATCGGGCGCAAGCCGATGGCGATCAGCCTTTGCTGCAGCCATTTCGGCGACGGCCCGTTCTTCACGCCTTTCACCAGGCGCAGCGCGAAACCGGGGCAGAGCTCCGGCGCCTCGATGGTCACCTTGACCGGCGTTTCACCTTTGCCAGGGACCGCTTCGACCGGCGCGGTCTTGAGCCGGCCAAGCCCGCTTGCCGCCAGGTCCCGGGCGACGCCGTAAATGCTGGTCGCATCCGGCCGGTTCGGCGTCAGATTGATCTCGATCACCGGATCGTCGAGATGCGCGTAAGCCGCGAAGCTGGTGCCGACAGGCGCATCGGCCGGCAGGTCGATAATGCCATTGTGCTCATCCGACAGCTCCAGCTCGCGCTCGGAACACATCATGCCATGGCTCTCGACGCCGCGGATCTTGCCGACGGTCAGCGTCACGTCGATACCGGGCACATAGGCGCCGGGCGCGGCGAAGGCGCCGATCAGGCCGGCGCGGGCATTCGGCGCACCGCACACCACCTGGACAGGGGCTGCGCCATTGCCGGTGTCGACGGTCAGCACCCGCAGCCGGTCGGCGTCGGGATGCTGCACCGCCGTCAGCACCTTGGCGATGACGAACGGCTTCAGGCCGGCCTTGTCGTCGACATGCTCGACTTCGAGGCCGATCGAGGTCAGCCTCTCGACGATCTCGTCGAGCGTGGCGTCGGTGTCGAGATGATCCTTGAGCCAGGAAAGGGTGAGTTTCATCACTATGTTCCGTTTTGTCTGTACCCGCCCGGACCTTGTCCATCGGGTCTGGGCACGCTTGTCTTCAAATGGCGCGGCAAGTCGTCGGGCATATGCACGAAGGGCAGCTGCTCGCGCACATAGGCATGGTGCGTCGGCCGGAAATAGGCCGGCATGTCCATGGCGCCCAGCATGAAATAGATGTGGTCTTCCAGCCGCTCGTCGACATAGGCGATAGGCGAGCCGCAAATGCCGCAGAACGAGCGCGTCACCGGCCCGTTCTCGTACATCTTCAGCGCCTTGCCGGTGAAAGCCACCTGCTCGGTCAGGAAGCCGACAAAGGCCGACACCGGCGCGCCGCTGGCGCGCCGGCAATCGCCGCAATGGCAATAGCTGATATGGTGCGGTTCGACTGATGCCTCGAACCGTACCGCGCCGCAGCGGCAGCCACCCGTGTGCGGCGCCGTCATGCGGAAAGACCTCCGAACAGCGTCGGCATGTCGAGCGGCCTGAAACCGTAATGCGACAGCCAGCGGACATCGGCGTCGAAGAAGGCGCGCAGGTCCGGCATGCCGTATTTCAGCATGGCGATGCGGTCGATGCCCATGCCCCAGGCAAAGCCCTGATATTCGTCGGGATCGAGCCCGCCGGCGCGCAGCACATTGGGGTGCACCATGCCGCAGCCGAGGATCTCCATCCAGTCCGAGCCTTCGCCGAATCGCACTTCGCCGGGCCGCGAGCGGTCGCACTGGATGTCGACCTCGAGGCTGGGCTCGGTGAACGGGAAGAAGGACGGCCGGAAGCGCATCTTGACCTGCGGCACCTCGAAGAAAGCCTTGCAGAATTCTTCCAGCACCCACTTCATGTTGGCGACATTGGCCGATTTGTCGATCACCAGCCCCTCGACCTGATGGAACATCGGCGAGTGGGTAGCGTCGGAATCCTGGCGGTAGGTCTTGCCGGGAATGACGATGCGGATCGGCGGCTTCTGCTTCTCCATGGTGCGGATCTGTACCGGCGAGGTGTGCGTGCGCAACAGCTTGCGCTCGCCCTTTTCGTCCGGCTGGAAAAAGAAGGTATCGTGCATCTCGCGCGCCGGATGCCCTTCGGGGAAATTCAGCGCGGTGAAATTGTAATAGTCGCTCTCGACATCGGGACCTTCTGCGATGGCAAAGCCGAGATCGCCGAAGATCGCCGCGATCTCGTCGATGACCTGGCTGATCGGATGGATGCGGCCGCGCTCGGCCGGCGATTGCCGCACCGGCAGCGTCACGTCGACCGTCTCGGCGGCAAGGCGCGCCGTGACCGCCACATCCTTCAGCTCGGCCTTGCGTGTCGTCAGCGCTTCGGTGACGCGGTTCTTCAGGCCGTTGATCGCGGGGCCCTTGACCTGGCGCTCCTCGGCGCTCATCGCGCCCAGTGTCTTCAGCAATTCCGAGATCGACCCCTTTTTGCCGAGAGCCGCGACGCGCACGGCTTCGATAGCAGCCTCATCGGCGGCCGACGCGACGTCGGCCATCAGGGAGTTTTCGAGAGTATCCAAGCCGGTAGCTATGTCGTTCACGGTCAAACTCGCTGTGTTGGGAGTCAACTTTGAGGTGAAAGTCACTTTCAAGTTGAAAGTTCAGCCATAAGAAAAACCCGCGCCAGCCGTGCCAGCGCGGGTTCCCCAATCAGAATTGCGAATGCTGGGAAGCGCTGGGCTCGGAGCCCGATCCCGAAAAGTTGCAGACTTTTCGGAAAGATCGCGCTCCTCGCTAAATTTCCCTGAGCATGATGTTGTCCAAAAAGTCAGCAACTTTTTGGCATCATGCTCTAGGCGACAGCGCTTTCAAAAGCATTCGGGGTGGTGTTCTTCAGATATTCGAGCGCGACCTTGGCCTTGGCCACGAGTGCGGCGAACGCCTGCGGTTCATGGATGGCCATGTCGGACAGGATCTTGCGATCGATCTCGATACCTGACTTGTTGAGGCCGTCGATGAAGCGGCCATAGGTCAGGCCATGCTCGTGCGTCGCGGCGTTGATGCGCTGGATCCACAGCGCGCGGAACGAGCGCTTGCGGTTCTTGCGGTCGCGATACGCGTACTGCATCGACTTTTCGACCGCCTGCTTGGCGATGCGAATGGTGTTCTTGCGGCGGCCGTAGAAGCCTTTCGCGGCTTTCAGGACCTTCTTGTGCTTGGCGTGCGAGGTGACGCCTCTTTTTACGCGTGCCATGTCATGATCTCCTTAAACGCTGTTCCTGAAACCGAATGCTCAGAGGCCGTTCGGCAGAAAATTCTTGATGACCTTCTTGCCATCCGGTTCAGCCAGAACCATCGTGCCGCGGGCATTTCGAATGAACTTGTTGGAACGCTTGATCATGCCGTGACGCTTGCCGGCCGCAGCCGACAGGACTTTACCCGTACCTGTGATCTTGAACCGCTTCTTGGCGGCCGATTTGGTCTTCATCTTGGGCATTTTGCTACTCCGTATTGGTGGCGCACAATCGCGCTTCTTGTTCGCTTCGGGCGGACCAAAAGCCCGAAAAGCAAATGAAACCGCCACGGCATGCCCTGCCGGGCGGTTTTCTTGGAACGGCGGTCCTATACGTCAAAGCGGGCTGGCGCGCAACACCCGAGCGGCTGCGACGCTCTGTCCGCGATCAGGGCAGCCTGAACAGCACCGGCAGAATGCCCGATTGCTGGGCGCCATCGATGGTCTCGAACACCGGCAACGCCACCAGAAACACCAGCCCGTCGAGCAAGGTGGTCAGCAAGAGGCGCGGCTTGAAGCTGCCGGTGTCGCCTTCCTGGTAGAGCGACAGCTTGGGGAAGAAACGCGGCACCCGCGCCAGATAGGCTGTGTAGGGCGCGCCGAGAACCTCCTTGAGATACCGTTCCTCGCGCAGGATGACGATGTGGAAGGCGCCGGCGCACAAAAGCGCAAACAGGACGATGCCGGAGAACGAGCCGATCTGCGCCCCGACGCCGGCGGCGGCAACGGTCGAGAACACGTAGAGAGGATTGCGGGTGATCGAATAGGGTCCGCCGGTGACCACTTCGGAGGATTTGCGCCCCCCGATATAGAGTGTCGACCACAAGCGGCCGACGACGCCAAGGAAGATCAGCAGCACGCCGACCATCTCGATCGTTTCATGCACCGGGGTATCGGGCGGGAAGGTCGACTGGCCGAACAGCAGTGCCGCAAACAGCACCACCACCAGCACCGCAAGCACCATCCGGCGCATGTGCTGGTAGCCGCCCAGCTCCTTGATGGGCGCAGGGTTGATTTCATTGGCCATGTCGGGAATCCGATCGTCGAGAAGCTTTGCCGGCGATCGCGGCGTCTGGACAGGAGAATAGGCGTCCCGCCGATCGCCGGGACGCCATGAGACAGGATTCAGGCGGATTTAGAGCGCAATGCCCGAACTGATCTAGCGCGGGGCCAGCACCATCATCATCTGGCGGCCTTCCAGCTTCGGCTCGGCTTCGACCTTGGCGATGGTAGCCGTCTCCTCGCGCACCTTGTTCAGGAGCTGCATGCCGAGTTCCATATGCGCCATCTCGCGGCCGCGGAAGCGCAGCGTCAGCTTGACCTTGTCGCCTTCCTCGAAGAAGCGCCGCACGGCCTTCATCTTGGTTTCGTAGTCATGGCTGTCGATGTTCGGGCGCATCTTGATCTCTTTGATCTCGATGACCTTCTGGTTCTTGCGCGCCTCGGCCGCCTTCTTCTGGTTGGCGTATTTCAATTTGCCGAGATCGAGGATCTTGACGACAGGCGGCACCGCATTGGGCGAGATCTCGACCAGATCGAGCCCTGCCTCTTCGGCGAGCAGCAATGCGTCGTTGATGGAAATATCGCCGCGGTTCTGGCCATCGGCGTCGATCAGTTGGACCCGGGGAACCCGGATATCACGGTTTGAGCGCGGGCCATCCTTGGTGGGCGCCGCTGCTTTGAAAGGTCTGCGAATGGTCGTGGTCTCCTTGGCCGTTTCGTTCAGGGTTTCAATCTAAAAATGTTCGGGACGCGCCAATGTGGTGAGCGCGCGGGCGGAGTCAATAGCACAGCGCTGACAGAAAATCACCCTGATCGCAGGCCTGCACCAAACAAAGGATGTCGCGAGCACTTTCCGCCTCGCCTGTGCCTGTGTCAAAAGACCGGCGAGTAAAATCAGGCTCCCGCAATCAGGCCCCCAGAACCAGGATTGATCCACAGCCATGACCGCGACCACCCCAACCCTGCTGGATGTCGACGGCATTGATATCGCGGTTCGCCATTCCTCGGGCGCAACGCCCGGCATCGTCTGGCTCGGCGGCTATAAATCCGACATGCTGGGCACGAAGGCGCAGACGCTATCGGATTGGGCGGCAAGGGAAGGCCGCGCGTATCTGCGCCACGATTATTCCGGCCATGGCGAATCCGGCGGCGCCTTTGCCGACGGCACCATTTCGAAATGGCTTGGCGAGAGCCTCGCCGTCTTCCGGCGTTTCACCGAGGGCAAGCAAATCCTGGTCGGCTCGTCGATGGGCGCCTGGATCGCGCTGCGCATGGCGCAGGAACTGCGCAAGGCGGGCGACAGCAATGTGGTTGGCCTGGTGCTGCTCGCGCCGGCGCCGGATTTCACCGCCGAGCTGGTCGAGCCGGCTCTGACGGAGGAACAGAGGCGCGACCTCCGGGAGAAAGGCTTTTTCGAAGAACCTTCGGACTATTCCGCCGAGCCTTACATCTACACAAGCGCGCTGATCGAGGACGGCAGGGCGAACCGGGTCATGACCGGGCCGATCGATACCCATTGCCCCGTCCACATCCTGCAGGGCCTGGCCGATGCCGATGTGCCGGCAAGCCATGCGCTGAAGCTGGTCTCGCTGCTGCCGGCCGACGACGTCACCTTGTCGCTCATTCCCGACGGCGACCACCGGCTGTCGCGGCCGCAGGATCTCGACATGCTGCTGAGGGCGGTGGGCGACATGGTTCAGCGGGCGGGGTAGGCAAGAATGCGCATTTCCATCCCGATATCCGCCTTTGTCGCGGCAATCGTCGGCTTCGGCGGCACGCTGGCCGTCGTCATTGCCGCCGCCAAGGCGGTTGGCGCCACCCAGGCCGAAACCGCGAGCTGGGTGACGGCAGTGTGCGTGGCGATGGCGATCGAATGCTTGTGGCTGTCCTGGCGCACGAAAATACCCATCATCACCGCCTGGTCGACACCGGGCCTGGCGCTGATGGCGGCATCGAGCGGGTTTACCATGGCTGATGCGGTCGGCGCCTTCATCGTCACCAGCTTGATGTTGATCGCCACCGGCCTGTTCAAGCCGCTGACCCAGCTGATATCAAGGATACCGGCGTCAGTCGCGTCCGGCATGCTGGCGGGCATCGTCGTCACCTTCGCGCTCAATGCCGTCAAGACCATTCCGGTCGATCCCTGGCTGATCCTGCCGCTGATCGCGGCCTTCTTCGTCATTCGCCTGTTCAACCCGGCGCTGTCGGTGCTGGCGGTGCTGATCGGCGGCGGCATCGCCGCATTCCTGACAGGCCGTGTCGGCGGACTGCCGGCGCCGGAACTGTCGACGCTGACGCTGATTGCCCCGCATTTCAGCGCCGCAGCTGTCATCGGCCTGGCGCTGCCGCTCTACCTCGTCACCATGGCGTCGCAGAACCTGTCGGGTCTCGCCGTCTTGCGCGCCGCCGGCTATCACCCCGAACCCGGCCCGCTGATCGGCGTCACCGGCCTGTTCTCGCTGCTGTCGGCGCCGTTTGGCGGCTCGACCACCAATCTGGCCGCGATCTCTGCGGCGATCTGCACCGGGCCGGACGTCCATCCCGACCCGGCCGAGCGCTGGAAGACCGGACCCTTCTATGCACTTGCCTATCTGATCTTCGCGGTTTTCGGCGCCTCGCTGGTGGCGATCTTCGCCGTCCTGCCGCAGAGCCTGATCGTTCTGGTAGCCGGCCTGGCGCTGATGGGATCGCTCGCCAACGCGCTGTCGATCGCCCTCAAGGACGAGGACCAGCGCATGGCGGCTACTGTCACCTTCGTTGTCACCGCGTCGGGGCTGACTTTGTTCGGCGTTGGCGCCGCCTTCTGGGGCTTGGTCGCCGGCCTGGTCGTGCTTTTCCTCGAAGCGCTCAAAAAGCGATAATCATTTCAGGACCTTGTCCGGTTTTGGCGGACGTTGTCTTGAATCGCCGTTTTTCTCATCCCATTTCGAATCCACGCAGCCGCTCTTGGCTGTCTCCAACCGAAGGAATGGGAGAAAATGAACACATCCGCATTGATCCGCCCGGCCTGGACGCCGGCGACCATCGCGCTGATGGTGATCGGCTTCATGGTGTTCTGGCCGCTTGGCTTCGCCATGCTCGCCTACATCATCTGGGGCGACCGGCTTGACGGCTTCAAGCGCGACGTCAACCGCGCCACGGACGGCATCTTCGCCGGCTGCCGCCGCGGTTCCGACAAGGCCGCGCGCTGGGGCCACGGTTCGGCCCGCACCGGCAATGTCGCTTTCGACGACTGGCGCGAGAAGGAACTCGAACGCCTCGCCGAAGAGCGTCGCAAGCTCGACGAGATGCTGAGCGAGTTCGATGAGTACGCCCGCGAATTGCGCCGCGCCAAGGACCAGGACGAGTTCGACCGCTTCATGGCCAACCGCAACAAGTCAACGGCGCCTGCGAAAACAGGCTCGGCCGAAACGGCCAAGCCCGCGACCCCCAAGCGCAAGGGCCCGAACCTGCTTGACGACTGAGGCTGCGCTCATGACCCCGAAAATCGAAACCGATTTTCGGAAAGGTTCATGCGCCAAATTAGAGTGCTACAGCGTCCTTTGCGCGTCAGAGACGCGCGGCGCTGTAGGACAGGCCTTGGCATGATGGACGGCGTCGCGCGAGCGGCGCCGTTTCTTTTTTGTTCTGGTCGTTTTCCTCGAATCGCGTATCGTTCAGCCATGTCCTTCGGCTTTTTCCGCAACCTGACCAAACCAAAACCCTCGCCTGTCGAAGAGCGAGAGCACGTCGTTGCCGGCCGCACACTGCCGCTCAGGATCGTCGAGAGCGCCCGCGCACGGCGGCTGACGCTGCGCATCGATTCGGGCGGCCAGGGGCTGCGCATCACCGTGCCGCCGGGCCTGCGCCGCGGCGAGGTGGAGAAATTCCTTCACCGCCACCAGGGCTGGCTGGAGCAGCGTCTGGCCAAGGTCCCGACACGGCCGCAAGTGCGCCCCGGCATCAAGATCCCGATACGCGGCGTCGCGCATCGCATCGTCCACGAACCGTCGAAACGCGGCACCGTCACCGTGTCGCGCGACGAGCGCGGTCCGCTGCTGATCGTCCATGGCGAGCGCATACATTTGCCGCGCCGCATCGCCGATTTCCTCAAGCGCGAGGCCAAGAAGGACATCGAGAAGCTGGTGGTCAAGCATACCGAGGCCATCGGCAAGCGCGCCAAGGCGATCCGCTTCAAGGACACGTCGAGCCGCTGGGGCTCCTGCACTTCCGACGGCAATTTGTCCTTCTCATGGCGCATCATGATGGCGCCGACGCCGGTGATAAACTACCTGGTCGCGCATGAGGTGGCGCATCTCAAGGAGATGAACCACGGCCCGAAATTCTGGAAACTGTGCGAGCAGCTCTGCCCGGACACCGACCGCTGCAAGGACTGGCTGAAGCGGAATGGTGGGGCATTGCAGGCGATTGTGTTCGATTAGCCTGCGCCAGCGCCGCGCTTAGTCATCATTGGCCGCATTAAGCTCTTCAGGCCGCAGCCCCTCGTCGCCATGGCGCGGCCATGGCAGAAAATTCTGCTCGAACGCATCGCTGCCGAAATAATCCAGGACCCGGTGCGCTTCCGCCCCGTCGAAGGCGGCCTTTTGCATCAGATGGGCGATGACGTCGCGCGCTTGCGCAATCTTCTGCCTGAGTTCGGCTATGCTCTGGTCGGCCATTCGTCTGCTCCGCCTTGCTTCTCCCATCAATAGGTAGCGCCTTTGGCGTTGCCGGCAAACAGCATGCTTTTTCTCGACTCTTGGGCGGTTTCGTGTAAAGCCCCGCGCCATGGCGCTCGATATCAAGATCTGCGGATTGAAGACCGATGATGCAATGGCCGCGGCATTGGCCGGCGGCGCCAGCCATGTCGGCTTCATCTTCTTTGCTAAAAGCCCGCGCTATATCGAGCCTGCGGCAGCCGGCCGCCTGCGCCAGGCGGCAATCGGCAAGGCCAGGGCGGTCGCCGTGACGGTCGATGCCGATGACGCGTTCCTGGATGAGATCGTCGCCAAAATGCGCCCCGACATGCTGCAACTGCACGGCACGGAGACGCCCGAGCGGGTGGCCGAGGTGAAAGCTCGCTACGGCCTGCCTGTCATGAAGGTGTTCTCCGTCAGTGAGGTAGCCGATCTCGAGCGGCTAAAGCCGTTCATCGGCGTTGCCGATCGCTTCATGTTCGATGCCAAGCCACCAAAGGGCTCGCAACTTCCGGGCGGCAATGGCGTCGCCTTTGACTGGCGGATCCTGGCCGGCCTTGACGTCGGGCTCGATTACATGCTTTCCGGTGGGCTCAATGCCGCCAATATCGGCGACGCCCTGAGATCAGCCAATCCGCCCGCAATAGACATTTCGTCGGGGGTGGAAAGCGCTCCAGGCGTCAAGGATCCGGCGCTGATCGAGCAGTTTTTCCGGGCCGTCATGGCCGCGCGCGACGACCGCGCCGCCTGAACAATTTTTTCGAACCAGGAGATCGGCGATGAACAAGCCGGCGACACCCAATTCCTTCCGCACCGGACCCGACGAACAGGGCATGTTCGGCATCTTCGGCGGCCGCTTCGTCGCCGAGACGCTGATGCCGCTGATCCTCGACCTGGAGCGGCACTGGAACGAGGTCAAGAACGATCCGGATTTCAAGGCCGAATTGACCGACCTCTCGACCCACTATGCCGGGCGGCCGTCGAAGCTCTATTTCGCTGAAGGCCTGACCAGACATCTTCGGGAGGTTTCCTCGGCGAAGGGCCTCGGGGGCGGCGCAAAAGTCTATTTCAAGCGCGAGGACCTGAACCACACCGGTTCGCACAAGATCAACAATTGCCTCGGCCAGATCCTGCTGGCCAAGCGCATGGGCAAGAAGCGCATCATCGCCGAGACGGGTGCGGGCCAGCACGGCGTGGCGGCAGCCACGGTCGCGGCGCGCTTCGGTTTCCCCTGCGTCGTTTATATGGGCGCTACCGATGTCGCCCGCCAAAGCCCCAATGTGTTCCGCATGAAGCTGCTCGGCGCCGAAGTGCGGCCGGTGACCGCCGGTCACGGCACGCTGAAGGACGCCATGAACGAAGCGTTGCGCGACTGGGTCACCAATGTCGAGGATACCTATTACCTGATCGGCACCGCCGCAGGCCCGCATCCCTATCCGGAGCTGGTGCGCGACTTCCAGTCGGTGATCGGCATCGAGGCGCGGGCCCAGATCCTCGAACAGGAAGGCCGGTTGCCCGACACCATCATCGCGGCTGTCGGCGGCGGTTCCAACGCCATCGGCCTGTTCCATCCCTTCCTCGACGACAGGCAAGTCCGGATCATCGGCATCGAAGCCGGCGGCCGCGGCCTCGACGGCATCGATCATTGCGCCTCGATGAATGCCGGCGCGCCGGGCGTGCTGCACGGCAACCGCACCTATCTCCTGCAGAACTCCGATGGCCAGATCCTGGACGGTCATTCGATCTCGGCCGGCCTCGACTATCCCGGCGTCGGCCCCGAACATTCCTGGCTGCGCGATTCCGGCCGCGTCGAATATGTGCCGATCCTCGACCACGAGGCGCTGGAAGCCTTCAAGCTGACGACGCGCGTCGAAGGCATCATCCCGGCGCTGGAATCCGCGCACGCCATCGCCCATGCGGTGAAGATCGTGCCTGATATGGACAAGGACCAGATCGTCATCGTCAACCTGTCGGGACGCGGCGACAAGGATGTGCACACAGTGGCCTCGATGCTGGGCATGGAGATCTGATCATGGTGACCCGCATCGACCGCCGCATGGCAAAACTGAAAGCCGAGGGCCGCCCGGCGCTCGTCACCTATTTCATGAGCGGCGACCCCGACTATGACACCGCTTTGTCGATCATGAAGGCGCTGCCCAAGGCCGGCGCCGACATCATCGAAATGGGTATGCCGTTTTCCGACCCGATGGCCGATGGACCGGCGATCCAGGCCGCCGGCCTGCGGGCGCTGAAAGGTGGCCAGACCCTGGTCAAGACGCTGAAGACGGCGGCTGATTTCCGCGCCATCGACAATGAAACGCCGATCGTGCTGATGGGCTACTACAACCCGATCTACATCTACGGTGTCGATCGCTTCCTCAAGGACGCGATCGCCAGCGGTATTGACGGGCTGATCGTCGTCGACCTGCCACCGGAGATGGACGAAGAACTCTGCATTCCGGCGCTGAAGGCCGGCATCAACTTCATCCGCCTGGCCACGCCGACCACCGACGACAAGCGCCTGCCCAAGGTGCTGCAGAACACGTCGGGCTTCGTCTATTACGTGTCGATGACCGGCATCACCGGCTCGGCTTTGGCCGACACCGGCAAGGTTGCCGCCGCGGTCAAGCGCATCAAGGGCCATACCGACCTGCCGGTCTGTGTCGGCTTCGGCGTCAAGACCGCCGAGCAGGCGCGCATCATCGGCGCCAATGCCGACGGCGTCGTCGTCGGCACCGCGATCGTCAATGCGGTGGCCAATGTGCTGGGGCCGAAGGGCGAGAAGACCGCCGACCCGGCCGAAGCCGTCGCCACGCTGGTCAGCGGCCTGGCGCAAGGTGTGCGTTCGGCCCGCCTTGCTGCTGCCGAATAGTTTCCCTACCCTTTTACCTGACTCTTCGTCAGGACAGGAACCGAAGCGATGAACTGGATCACCAACTACGTTCGCCCGAGGATCAATTCGATGCTCGGTCGGCGCACCGACATGCCCGAGAATCTCTGGATCAAGGATCCCGAGACCGGCGAGATGGTGTTCCACAAGGACCTGGAATCCAACCAGTTCGTCATCCCGTCATCGGGCCATCACATGAAGATTTCGGCCAAGGAACGGCTGAAATTCTTCCTAGACGACGGCAAATACGAGCAGCTTGAGAACCCCAAGGTCGTGCAGGACCCGCTCAAGTTCCGCGACGAGAAGCGCTACACAGACCGGCTGAAGGACGCCAAGGCCAAGACCGGCCTGGAAGACGCCATCATCAACGCGCTGGGCACGGTCGAAGGTCTGCCGGTTGTGGTGACGGTGCAGGATTTCGCCTTCATGGGCGGCTCGCTCGGCATGGCCGCGGGTGACGCTATTGTGCACGGTTTCGAGGTCGCCTTGCAGCGCAAGCGGCCGCTGATCCTGTTTGCCGCCTCCGGTGGCGCGCGTATGCAAGAAGGCATCCTGTCCCTGATGCAATTGCCACGCACCACGATCGGCGTCGACCGGCTGAAGGAAGCCGGCCTGCCATACATCGTCGTCTTGACCAACCCGACCACCGGCGGCGTCACCGCCTCCTACGCCATGCTGGGCGACGTGCATATCGCCGAGCCCGGCGCGCTGATCGGCTTCGCCGGCCCTCGCGTCATCGAGCAGACCATCCGGGAGAAACTGCCGGACGGTTTCCAGCGCTCCGAATATCTGATGGAGCACGGCATGGTCGATATGGTGGTGTCGCGGCTGGAACTGCGCGAGACGATTTCACGGCTGTTGAAAATCCTGCTCAAACTGCCGCAGGAGCAAAAGCCGCTGGAGCCGGAAATCCTGCCGCCGTCGGTCATCCCGACGGAAGCCCGCCCGCAGGCCTGACGCGACATTTCTGGCCGCAAACCGCGATTGCGTGCACCTGCGCGCATGCGTAGGATTCGCTCATGACAACGCTTGCCGCAGATCGTGAAATCGAAGCCCTGATGGCGCTGCATCCGAAAGGCTTCGACCTTTCGCTCGACCGCATCACAAGGCTGCTCGAACGCCTCGGCAATCCGCAGGAGCGGCTGCCGCCGGTCATCCATATCGCCGGCACCAACGGTAAGGGCTCGTGCGCGGCCTTTTCGCGCGCGCTGCTCGAAGCCGGCGGCCACCTTGTCCATGTCCACACTTCGCCGCATCTGGTGAACTGGGCCGAGCGCTACCGACTGGCGGCCGAAGGCGGCGGCCGGCTGGTCGACGACGAGACCTTCGCCGAGGCCATCGCCCGCGTCGCCCGGGCCAATCAAGGCCAGAAGATCACCGTCTTCGAAATCCTAACCGCCGTCACCTTCATCCTGTTTTCCGAACATCCGGCTGCCGCCGCCATCATCGAGGTCGGCCTTGGCGGCCGCTTCGACGCCACCAATGTCGTTGCCCGGCCGGCGGTGTCGGTGATCATGCCGGTGTCGATGGATCACGAAGCCTATCTCGGCGACCGGGTCGAACTGATCGCCGCGGAAAAGGCCGGCATCATGAAGCGCGGCTGCCCGGTGGTGATCGGAGCGCAGGAGAGCGAGACGGCACTGCAAGTGCTGATCGAAACCGCCGAGCGCCTGGATTGCCCGACCTTCGTCTACGGACAGGATTTTCTCGCCTTCGAGGAGAACGGCCGCATGGTCTATCAGGATGAGGACGGGCTGATGGACCTGCCGCCGCCGCGCCTGCCCGGGCGCCACCAGTTCGCCAATGCGGCGGCAGCGATTGCCGCGGTCAAGGCCGCCGGTTTCGAAATCAGTCATCGCGCCACTGAGAAGGCGATGGCGAGCGTCGCATGGCCGGGCCGCATGCAGAAACTGGTACAGGGCCGGCTGATGGAGCTGGCGCCCAAGGGCGCCGACATCTGGCTCGACGGCGGCCACAATCCGGGCGCCGGCATGGTCATTGCCGAGGCGCTGGCCGAGCAGGAGGAAAAGAACCCGCGGCCGCTGTTTCTGATCTCCGGCATGATCAACACCAAGGACCAGAGCGGCTACTTCCACGCCTTCAAGGGCCTGGCTCGGCACGTCTACACCGTGCCGGTGAGCATGAGCGATGCCGGCGTGCCGAATGACGAGCTGGCGGTGCGGGCGACCGAAGCCGGCCTCACGGCCGAACCGGTCAGTTCCGTCGCCAGTGCGCTGATGCTGCTGCGCGACACCTGGGACGGGCCGGCGCCACGCATCCTGATCGGCGGGTCGTTATATCTCGCCGGCGCGGTGCTGGCCGAAAACGGCACGCCGCCGACCTGAAGCCATTTCACTGCGAGGAGCCCATCATGATCAAGGTCAAGCAGCTCGCCCATGTCTGCATCTTCGCGCATGATCTGGAGGCGACGCGAAACTTCTACCGCGACGTGCTTGGCCTCGACACGCAGTTCAATTTCCTGCGCGACGGCAAGGTCTTCGGCTTCTACCTCAATTGCGGCGGCCGCAGCCATATCGAGGTGTTCCAGAAGGACGGCACTGCATATAGCGAGCAGAACCAGATCAATCATTTCTGCCTTGAGGTCGAAGATCTAGACGCGGCGATCGCCCACATCAAATCGAAGAGCATCGACGTTACCGCCAAGAAGCATGCCTGCGACGACACCTTTCAGGCCTGGATCCGAGATCCCAACGGCGTGAAGATCGAGCTGTTCGAATACACCGCAAAAAGCGCGCAATTCGCCGGCGGCGACCGCATCGCCGACTGGTGAGCTGTGTTGGTGTCGACGAGGATCAAAGCTCCGGCCCTGTATGGACCTTGCGGCTTTTCCGGATGATTTCTTCCAGATCGATATCCGCGCCACTGCTTGCCGTCAGGCGGGAGTAGAAGGTGGACGCCGGTTCTCGCCCCGCCTCCTGAATCTCATAGGATTCAAGCGCGCGTTCGACGATATCCGCTATCGAGCGGTTTTCGCGATGAGCAAGACGATGCGCAAGATCTCGTGCTTTTGCGCTGCGGACGGAAAGCCGGGGTTCGGCCATTTCAAAATACCTTCGAGAAAATATATCCCCCATTTAGGACGAGCCATCAAGATGGCAGAGGATGGCAAGCGATCACCTTAGCTCAATCTCGATGAAGGCATACTCGCCGTCATTGGCGCTAATGACGTCGTGTTCGACGCCCTCCTTTCGGAAATAGGGCGCACCCTTCTTCATCTCGGCGAAGCTCTCGCCGTCCTTGGTCACCAGCCTCACCTTGCCGTCCATCAGCGGCACCACGACATAGTCGTGGCCGTGGCGATGCCAGCCGGTGTTGTCGCCGGGCTGGAACCGATACTCGGTGACGATAACGCGCTCGTTGTCGATGAAGACGGTGGCCTTGGCGGATCCGGTCATTCTGTCTCTCCTGTCCAGCCTCAAGCAAAAGACATGGAGCCTTCAGGCGCGAGGGCCAGAGAGGTCAGGCGATAACGCCAAAGAAAAGCCCGGCGCGAGGGCCGGGCTTAACTTCTGAAATTCCTACAGGGTCAGGCGAGGCTGCCATTGATCCAATGCGACAGCGCGGTCTTCGGCGCGGCGCCGACCTTCATGTCGGCGACTTCGCCGCCTTTGAAGATCATCAGCGTCGGGATCGAGCGCACCCCGAACTGCGCGGCAAGCTCGGGGTTCTCGTCGATGTTCAGCTTGGCGATCTTGATCTTGTCGCCGAGCTCATTGGCGATCTCTTCCAGCGACGGACCGATCATCTTGCAGGGGCCGCACCATTCGGCCCAGAAATCCACGACGACGGGCTGCGAGGCGTTGAGCACATCGGCCTGGAAATTGCTCTTGTCGACCTTGACGGTGGCCATGCGAAAATCCTTTCGAAATTTATCTCGCACCAAATGTGGTGGTTGAGCAGCCCTTCTTCAAGCAGAACTTGTGTCACGCTCCCGCGAGTCGGGCAAGGGCGTCATCCATCGCCTGCGCCGGCAGTTCGATCAGCCTCGGCGCTTCGGTGAACAGCAGCGCCGCCGTCACCGCGCGGCCGGGGTAAAGCGGCTGGAGCAGCGCGCGGTAGAGCGCCAGCTGCAGTATATAGGCCGGCGGCACCTGGGCCAGGCCTGCGGGCGCCGGCCGGTTGGTCTTGTAGTCGACGATCGATACGCGCTCGGGCGTCACCGCCAGCCGGTCGATCTTGCCCGAGATCGAGCGCAGTCTGCCTTTGACTTCGAGGCTGCCCATGACCGCCACTTCAGCGCGTGACGAGGGCGAAAACAGCCCGGCAAAGCGAGAATCTCCGAGGATCGCCATCACCGAGGCCAGCGCCTTGTTACGCTCGGCCTCGGGCCAGTCGGCGCCGGCTCGAATGAGATACTGCGCCGCCGCGCCTTGCCGTTCGTCCTCGGGGAAGCCGGGCAGCATCTGCAGCAATTTGTGCAGCGCCAGCCCGCGCATCACCGCAAAGCCCGGCTCCGCCTCGCTGTCCAGCACCGGCGAGCGGGTATCGACAACAGCTTCCTTGCCTTCGTCGATCAGCGCCGACGCGCCGGAAGGCGACAGCGGGCGCGGCAGCTCCTCATAAGGCGGCAAGGGCCGGAACAAGCCCACCGGCAGCGGCGGCACCTGTTGCGGCAGCCGCGACTCGTCGGCTGCCGCGGGCGCCACCGCCGGCAGCTTGGTCATGACGAAGCGGTGCACCGGCTCGCCGCTGGCGGGATGGCGGCGCTCCGTGCTTTCCGGCGCGGCAAGCAGCGCGCGGCTGACAATCGAATGCCAGGTGCCGGTGCTCGGCGAACGCTTGCCGTGATAGCCGCAGACGATCAGCCGGTCCTCGGCGCGCGTCATGCCGACATAGAGCAGCCGGCGGTATTCGTCGTCGGCAAGCTCCCGCGCCCTGGCCGAGGCCGCCTTGGAGAAGCCGTTCGCGACATCGGCGGCCGAGCGCCAGAGATAGCCCTTGCCGTCGAAATTGCGGCCCGAAGCGTCGAACGGCATCAGCCGCGGCAGATGCTGGTCGCTGAACGGCGCCGAACCGCCATCGACCAGGAAGACAACAGGCGCTTCCAGGCCCTTGGCGGCATGCACGGTCATGACGCGGACCTCGTCGCGCGTCTGGTCCATTTCGCGCTTGATCTCCGGGCCGGTGTTCTCCAGCGTCGCCAGAAAGGCTTCCAGCCCCGGCAGTCCGGTGCGTTCCCCGGCCAGGCAGAAACTCAGGAATTCGTCGAGGATGTCGCCGGCTTCCGGTCCAAGCCGGGCGATCATCTTCTTGCGCAGGCCGTCGCGCGCCAGCACCCCGGCGTAGAATTCGAACACCGGCCGGAACGCCGCCTCGTTGGCCCAGCCGTCGAGCCGGGCAACGACATCGGTCAGCGCGGTATTGTCGCCAGCATGCTGGCGTAATGAGGCGATCAGCGATGTTCCGGCTGGCCGTCCGGCGCCAAGCGTAAAAAGCGTCTCCTCCGACACGTCGAAAACCGGGCTGCGCAGCACGGCGGCGAGCGACAGGTCATCCTGCGGCTGGATGAGGAAATGGCCGAGTGCGATCAGGTCCTTGACCGCGATATGGCCGGGCAGGCTCAGCCGGTCGGCGCCGGCGACGGGAATATCGCGGTCCTTCAGCGCGCGCGACAGCGCATGGACGAAGCGGTCGCGCTTGCGCACCAGCACAAGAATGTCGCCGGCCCTCAGCCTGCGTCCCTTGCCCTCGATGATCTCGCGGTCCTTGAGCCAGGTCTGGATGGTCGCAGCCACATGCTCGGCCACCCGCACAGCCGGCGCGCTGGCATGGTTGACCGGCAACGTCCAGTCGTCGGGCTCCTCGACGGCGTCAGCGCCGAGCGACGGCCAGACCTCGACATAGCCAGGCGCGTCGTTGCGGATCGCCTTGTGGTCGAGCGGATCGGGGTCATGGCTGATGCCGCGCCGCACGCCCGGATCGGCAAAGACGCGGTCGACGGCGGCAAGCACGTCGTCGGCCGACCGGAACGACCAGGTCAGTTTCAGGTCGGCAAACGAAGCATTGGCGGCGTTCACGCGTCCGGAAAACAAGAGCCGGCTGTCGGCGAAGGAATCCGGCGCGGCACCCTGAAAGGAATAGATCGACTGCTTTTCGTCGCCGACGGCGAACACCGTGCGATTGGTCGTGCCGCGCTGGCCGTGGCCGGCAAAGAACTCCTCCGCCAGCCGCTTCACCACCTCCCATTGGTCGGGGCTGGTGTCCTGCGCCTCGTCGAGCAGGATGTGATCGATGCCTTGGTCGAGCTTGTACTGCACCCAGGGGCCGGCATCGGGCCGCGCCAGAAGGTTGACGGTGCGGGTGATGAGGTCGTTGAAATCGAGAAAGCCGCGGCTGCGCTTCAGGCGCTCGTAGCGCACGATCAGCCAGTCGGCTATGGTCAACGCCGCGACCGTGCCTACCAGCATCCGGAACAGCGCCAGCCGGTCGGAGACGTCTGTTATCGACTTGACGGCCGCCAGATAGCGCTCGGGAAGGTCGGGCAGCCGGCCGAGCAGCGCCTTCTTGAACAACTTTGAGGGATCATAGGGGTCGCCATCGGCCTTGAGAAAGGCTTTGCCGAGCATCTGCAGCCGGCGGGTCGGGTCCGTCTCGGCAAAGGCCAACCGGGCATAGGGCAAGAGATTGTTGAGCACGGTGCGGGCGTCGGCGGCCTCGGCGGCACTGGCGAACACTGCAAAGAAGTCCGGCAGGAAACCCGGCAGCGGCCATACCGATGCCGCTATGTCTTCGGCGCTCTGCCCGGGGCGAAAATGGAATTCGTCGAACAGGGCCTGAAAGCCGCCGCCGTCGCGCCGGACCGCACCGATGAAGCCGCGTAAGCCGTCGCGCTTGCGCACGATTTCGGCGAGCAGCGCATCGAGTCCGTGTTCGCCGCCGCGCTCCAGCACGGTGGCAAAGGCCTCGGCCAGTCCGGTGTCTCCGGCTGACGTGCCCGAAATCATGTCGCGGCGGGCGCCAGCAAACAGCGAGGCCTCCATCTGCGGATCGAGCATTTCGAAATGGGCCGGGATGTTGGCCTCCAGCGGAAACTGGTGCAGCACCGATTCGCAGAAGGCGTGGATGGTCTGGATCTTCAGCCCGCCCGGCGTTTCCAGCGCTTCGGCAAACAGCCGGCGCGCCCGCCGCATCGTGTCGCGGTCGGGTCGGCGGCCGTCCACCGCCTCAATCTTTGTGGCAAGCTCGGCACCGCCGAGCGCCGTCCATTCCGACAGGGTCGAGAACACGCGGTTCGACATGTTGGCGGCGGCCGCCCGCGTATAGGTCAGGCACAGGATCTTCGACGGATCGGTGCCGTTGAGCAGCAGCCGGATGACGCGCTGGGCCAGCACATGCGTCTTGCCCGAGCCGGCATTGGCGGACACCCAGGCCGAGTTCTTCGGGTCGGAGGCGCGCGCCTGGCTGGCGGCGGTTTCGCTGGGGATGGGATAGGTTTTTTTCATGCCTCCCCCGCCTCGTCATCGCTGTCGCCGCCGGCCGACCATTCGAGCACGCGCGCCAGGTGGTCGTAATCGCCATCGCTCTCGCCTTCGCGAAACGGCAGCGCCCGCGACAGATAGCCGGTCGCGGGATCGGCATAGTGAATGAGCAGTTTTTCCAGCCGCGCCCAGGCCTCTTCGGCGAGGTCTTCTGCGGTCCGGGGCTGGCGGTTGTAGTCGAGGATGGATTCCTCGAACACTTCGCCATTCGGCTTCAGCCGCACGAATGCAAGCTGCGAGGGTTCGCGCGCGCCAAGCCCCTTGAAGGCGCCGCGCCGGAGCAGCGCCCCTTCGAGCGCCAGCTGTGGCGCCAGCAGCGTGTGCGCCTGCGCCTTGGATGGCGAGGAGCCGGTCTTGTAATCGAGAATGTCGGCCATGCCACCGGCCAAAAGGTCGACGCGGTCGGCATAGCCGGACAGCGTCACACCGGTACGGCCGACAGCCGTCTTTTCGGCGCGCTCCTCGGCATGCCGCCGGGCGACGGCAGGGGCGCGGCCGCGCTCCCATTCGATGATGTTGGCGGCGAGCTTTTCGAAGCGCGGCCACCACACCGCCTCGACATCGGCGGGTAGGGCAATGTCGGCAAAGCACCTGCGGCCAGCCGAGATGAGTCTCTCCAGAGCTTCCGGCGCGCGCGGGTCGGCAACCTCTGTCGAGAACAGATGCAGGATGTCATGAAACAGCGTGCCGCGCTCGGCCGCACCGGGATCGCGGATCACCGGCTCGAGCGGCAGAAGGCTCAGAATACGCCTTGCATAGACCGCATAGGGGTCGCGGCGCAGCGTCTCGATCTCGGTCACCGAGAAGTGGGTGGGCCGCATGCTCAGCGGCGGTTTCGGCTGCGGTCGCGGCGCGAAATGCTGCCGCTCGCCGGCATCGAGCGCGCGCGCCCAGGCAAGCAATTCGTCGCCGCGCCCGCGCAATGCGGCCGCCGGATTCTTGCCGATGAAGGTGAGGATGCGCTGCAGCCAGCGCGACGGCACCGCCGGTGCGTCGCCGGCTCGGGCGGAGCGCGTCAGCACCACCTTTTTCGCCCCCATCGCCATCTGGAAGTCGTGGGCGGCAAGGCCGATACGGCGCTCCGGCGGCTCGAGATCGATGCCGGTCTTCATCAACCGCGACATGAAGCGATCGCTTTCCGGCTTGCGTGGCCACACGCCCTCGTTCAGCCCGCCAATGACCAGCGTGTCGACATTCTGCAGCCGCGCTTCCAGCGCCCCCCAAATGGCGATGTTGCGGTCGGTGCCTTGCCCGGGCTTGACCGTTTCCGGTGCTACCAGCGCGTCCATCACATCAGGCCATTCGTCGGCCGGGAAGTCGAACGAGGCCGAGGCCGCGACCACACCGCGCAGCAGCTCGGCGAGTTTCTCGCCGGCGTCGCCGGCATAAAATTCAGCCAGGCTGCCCTCCGCCGTGCGGCCGAGATTTTCCAGCGCGGCGACGCTCGCTCTGGTCAACGCGACAAGATCGGCATTCTCTTCACCGCGAAAGGCGGTCAGCGGCGCCAGTGCCGTCACAAGCCGGCTCAGCATATCGCGGGCATCGTCGATGCCGCGCACGCTCAGGCGCGAAAACCAGAAGGGCTGGCGCTTGTCCCCGCTCAGCCCGGCGAGACGCTCCTCGAACAGTGCTGGCAAGGCGGCGATGTCGGGGCGTCCGGTGCCGCCGCGCAGCGCCACGAGTTCGATGAGCTCGGCGGCATGGCGCACGCCGGTGCGCTCAAGTCCGAGCCCGAGCAGCGGATGCTTGAGCAGCGACAAAAGGCCGACGGGATCGCCGGGCCGGAATACCGCTTGAAGTGTGAGCCGCAGCAGGCTGGCGGCAGGCGTGTTGGCGAGCGGCGTGCCGCCGGAATCGTCGGCGATCACGCCGAAGCGCAACAGCTCGGCCGAGACGCGCCGCGCCAGCCCGCGGTCGCCGGTTACGAGCGCTGCCCTTAGTCCCGGCTGTTCCACAGCGATTTTCAGCGCGATGGCGATCGCCGCCGCCTCGTCGCGTTCGCTGGCGGCTTCGACCAGCGTCACATCGGCGAAGGCCTCGGCGATATCCGGGGCGTTGAAGCGTATGCGGGTCTCTGCCCATAATTCCGTGGTCTCGGCCGGACGCAGCGCCTCGCCGACAAGGGCCGCACGGAGCGCCAGTGCGGGCTCGGCGGCGACCACTTCCTCGACATCGCCACGCAGCACGCCAATTTTGCCGATCAGCTTGGCCATGCCGTATTGCGGGTGGCCGAGCAGTGCCGGCCGCGCACCGGGCGCCGCAATCGGGGCAAAAGACGGTTCGTCCAGCATCCCATCGAGCCCGGGCAGCACCACGGCGCCGTTGGGCAGGCCGGCGACCGTGGCAAGCAGTTCAGCCGTGGCGGGAATAGAGCCCGTCGAGCCGGCGGCGATCACCGGGCCTTTGGGCGGGTTGCGTTCCAGCCGCTTCGCCTCGCGCCGGATCAGCGCATTGCGGTGCTCGGCCGGGTTGGAGCGGTCGCGCTCCTCCAGCAATTTCGGCCAGGCCTCGGTGACGATACGGAGGAAATCGAGCGTCACAAGCCACCATCCGGCAAGATTGCCGGTGACCAGATCGGCAAGCCTGGTCCAGTCCGTGCCTTCGGTTTCGATCTCGTCCATCAGCCGGGCGAGGTCACGCGCTAGCCAGATCGCATCGGCGGCGGAGGCCGGCACGACGATCTCTTCGTTGAACATATCAAGGACATGCGCCGGCAAGGTGCGCTTCCAGGCCCGCACCAGCGGCGCCAGTAGCAGCATGCGTTCGATGGCTGCGATCGGCGGCGCCATTTCAAGCTCGGTCGGCGTGCCGGCGTCGAAGGCGGCTTCGTCCTCGTCGAACTCTCCGAGCGGGCGGATGACCGGCAGGATCGCCGAACGGCGGCTCCCTCCCGGTCCCGAAAGCGCGTCGACAAAAGCGCCGCGCAGCGCACGGGCCGCCCGCCGTGTCGGCACATAGATGGTGACATCAGCCAGCGCCAGCGGATCGCCGTCGAACCGGAAGCCGGGCACCAGCCGTCCGGCCAGCAAGGCCTCGGCCAGAGTCGGCAGGAATGGCGCTCCGGGCGGGAGCGAAAGAACGCGGCGCGCGCCGCTCATACCACCTTCGCGAGGGCGTCGGCGGCGGCCGCTTCCGCCTGCGGAATGGCGTCGGGCGTGCCGACGGTGATCCAGCTTCCGCGCATCTGCATGCCGAACAGACGGCCAGAGGCGATTGCCTTGTCGAAATAGGTGTTGAGCGAATGCGCCCCGGCCGGCGCATCCCTGAAGATGGCGGGATTGACGATTGCCGCTCCGGCATAGATCAACCCTGCCGGATCGCCTTTCGAGCGCTGCAGGCCGCCATCGGGCGCCATCAGGAAATCCGTGCCGACACCGTGTCCGGTGGCCGAGTCGAGATCGGTAAGCATCAGCAGAATATCCATTTTCGCGCCGTCCCATGCAAGGGCAAGGCGCTCGAGGCTGGGCTGGCCGCTGTCGATCCAGAACGTATCGGCGTTGATGATGTAGAAGGGGTCGCTGCCCAGCAGCGGCAACGCCTTGACGATGCCACCCGCCGAATTCAGCAGTGCGTCGCGCTCGTCGGAAATGACGATCTTTGGCGCCCGCCTGTGGGCGATATGGGCGACGATCTGGTCCGGTAGATAGTGCACGTTGACGATGGCTTTCTCGACGCCGGCCGCTTCGAGACTGTCCAGCCCCCAGTCGAGCAAGGTCCTGCCGGCGATCCGCACCAGCGGCTTCGGCATGGTGTCGGTGATCGGCCGCATGCGCTTGCCAAGACCAGCCGCCAGCACCATCGCTGTGGTCAAGGTCACGGGAGCCGTTCCTCCAGCAGGCCATGTGCCATGTAAAACTCCTTCAGCTGAGCCAGCGCCGGGTGCGCCAGCGCCCGCCTGAGATAATCGCGGATGCGCGGCAGGTGTCGGAGATAATAGGGCTTGCCGTCGCGCTTTTCGAGCCGCACGAAAATGCCGAGGATCTTCGAATTGCGCTGCGCCGCCATGATCGCATAGGCCTCACGGAAAGCGAGCTCGTCGAAGCCGATGGCGGCGTGGCGCGCAGCGACATAGGCGTCCACGGTCCGCTGCTCGATATCGGGCGAAACGGTGACGCGGGCATCCATGGCCAGCGACGCAACGTCATAGGCCGCAGGACCCATCAGCGCGTCCTGGACGTCGACGATGCCGAGGCGGTCGTGGCCTTTGCGGTCACCGCGCCAGATGATGTTGGGCGAATGGAAGTCGCGCAGCATCAGCGTGTATTCCTGTGTGTCCAGCCGATCGAGAACCGCGTTCCATTCCCTGTGATAGCCGGCGCGTAAAGCCTCGCTTGCCGGGCTGCCGGTCACCATCGGCACATACCAATCGACCAAGAGATCGGCTTCGATCAGCATGGCGTCGCCATCGAACGGCGGCACCTCGTGGAAGACGCCCGGCACGGCCTCCATGCGCTGCGGCCAGGTCTTCCCATGCATCATCGCCAGCAATTCGGCCGCTGCCGCGTAGCGCTCGGCCACCGGCTCATCATTGCCGTCGAGAAAACCTTCCGAGCCCAGATGCTCCAGCAGCAGAAAGCCCCGTTCGAGATCCTCGGCATGGATTTTTGGGACACTGACACCTTGCGACAGCAGCGCCTTGTCGATGGCGACGAAAGCGGTGACCGACTGCGCCGTGTGGGCGATCACGGCATAGGGCTTGCCGTCGCACACCGGCGGCCCCAGCACCAGCCGCGGCGAATTCATCAGCACGCGCGGCGCAAGGCCGGCGAGCGAAACAATCTCGTAAGAGCGCGCCGAGGCGTCGCCGACGAAATGGCGCCGCGCGGCGTCGCCCCAGCCGGCCGTTTCAAGGAAATCACGCATCGCCAGCGATCGCGCCACGCGTTCGAAGGCAACGCCTTGGCCCGATAGTTTCGCCAGGCGGCCTTCGCCCTGATGGACGAGTTCGATCCAGATCGACGTTCTCGGAAGAGCGGCCTCCGCCCGTTCCGGCCACTCGACAAGGGCAGCGCCCTGCAGCAGCGCCTCGTCGAAACCCAGCTCGTCCATCTCGCCGGCCGAGGACAGGCGATAGAGATCGAAATGGTGCACGGGGATGCGCGTGTCGTAGCTTTGCACCAAGGTGAAGGTAGGGCTCGGCACATCGAGGCCGGCATCATCGGCCAGCGCCCTGATCAGGGCCCGCGCCAGCGTCGACTTGCCGGCGCCGAGATCGCCCTTGAGCGCCAGCACGTCGCCCGGCCGCAGCGCCATGGCCAGGTCTTCGCCGAGCCTTGCGGTCGCAGCCTCGTCGGCGAGAAAACGCTCCAGCACAACAACAGTCATCGAGCGCGCTACTCGGCCGCGGCGCGGATGCCCGACGGTGCATCGGGGAAGGTGCAGATGACGGTGGTGCCCTTGTCCTTGCCGGTCTCGATGCGCACGCTGCCGCCGTGCAGCTCGACAAAGCTCTTGACGATCGACAGGCCTAACCCCGCACCGCGCCGGCGCCCGCCATTGGTGCGCGGCTCGAAGCGGCGGAACACCGAATCGAGCAGGTCCGGTGGCATGCCGGGGCCGTTGTCATGGACGGAGAATTCCACACCTTGCTCCAAATGCCGGCAGGCAAGTGTGATAGTGCTCGCCTCCGGCGCGTAATTGGCGGCGTTGCTGAGCAGATTGTAGAGGATCTGGCGAACCCGGGTCTCGTCGCCGTGAAAACTCTTCGGCGCCGCAGCGGCGTCGATCCGGAGCTTGATCGAATGCTCTTGCAGCCGGTCGGCGACCAGTTCGGCCGCGGCCTCGATGGTGCGCTCGACGCTTACTTCCGAAATGTCGAGCTGCATGATGCCGGCGTCGACGGTGGCGAGGTCGAGTATGTCGTTGACGATGGTGAGCAGCACCGAGGATGACGAGCCGACATGCTCGACATATTCGCGCTGCTTTGGGCTGAGCGGCCCGGTCGCCGGCAGCGACAAAAGCTCGGTGAAGCCGATGATGTTGGTCAGTGGCGAGCGCAGCTCGTAGGAGACATGCTGCACGAACTCGTTCTTCAGCTGGTCGGATTTCTGCAGCGCTTCGTTCTTGTCCTTCAGCGCGCGCTCGACATTGACGCTGTCGGTGACGTCCACAAAGGTCATCATCACCTGGCCGTTGGGCAGCGGGATGACGGCGTAGCTGAGCACGGTGCCGTTCTTCAGTTCGGTCTGGCCATGGCGGTCGCGGCGCTCGTCGTCGAAACCGGTGATGGCGGCGACGAACCCGCCCCACGGGCTGTCGACGGCGCGCTGGTCGCTGAGATCGCGGATCGCCGAGACATGGACGTTGGGCTTGATCACATCCTGGCTAAGTCCCCACAGCGCGACAAAGGCCGGGTTCGACAGGCGCAGCCGCCCATCGGGACCGAACACCGCGACGCCTTCGGCCAGATTGTCGAGCGTTTCGCCCTGGACCCGCACCGCCGTCTGGTAGCGGCTTTCCAGGTCCATCTTCTCGGTCAGGTTCTCAAACACCCAGGTCACGCCGCCCTTCGGCTGGGGGTTGGCGACCACGCGGATGGTCTTGCCGTCGGGCAAATGCCACCAATGCTCTTGCGATTCCACCGCGCGGTAGGCGCCAAGCAGGCCTTCTTTCCAACGCCGCCATTCCGGCTGCTCGGCGATCTTGCCTTCGCTGCGCAGCCGGTCGAGCAGCAGCGCATTGTCGGGCGCGCTGTGCAGGAAGCCCGGGTCCAGCCCCCACAGTTTCTGGAACGCCTGGTTGAAGAAGCGCAACTTCTCGTTGGCATCGAAGATCGCCACCGCCGTGTTGAGCTGGTCGAGCGTGTCGGCATGGCTGCGCACCGTGCGCTCATATTCGCCGCGAATGGTTTCGGTGGCGCTGGTGTCGCAGGCAAGGCCGGCCGAGCCGTCCGCACCGGCGAAGTCGGTGACGGCGAACACGCGGCGGTCGCCCTCGATCACTGTCGACAGCGTTTGTTCGAAGATTGGGCGCGATTTGTGCTGCGCGGCGATCTGTTCGCGCGCTTGGGCGCCGAGGAATTCCTTGGCTTCGCGCACGGCGGTCTCGGCGTTCGGTGCCTCGACCGCTCCGGCATAGGCACGGTTGACCCATTTCAGCCGCCCGTCGGTGGCGCGCAGCCAGGCCGGCATCGGCAAGGCGTCGAGCAGGCCGATCATGGTCTCGTAGTCGGCGGCCAGACGCTGGTTCTCGATCTTCAGCCTGGCTTGGCTCCTCTGAGTTTCCGACAGCGAGACGAAGCGCACCAGCACATGCGCGGCGCTCTTGCGGCCATGCACTTCAAGCGGCGCCCCGGCCTGCGATTCGATCACGAGATCAAAGGGTTTCGCTTTCTCGCGCAGACCAGCGACGGCATTTTCGAGCGCCGCCGCCGAGCGCGGCATCAGCCAGCGGCCGAAGGCGAGGAAGGCTGCACGGTCGTCCGGCGCACCGCTTTCCAGCGGCAGCGTGCCGATCAGCTCCGGCTTCTTGTTCTCCGACGCCCAGACGATGACGCGCTGGTCACGCAGATTGAGCAGCGCGTCGGAGCGCTGCAGCGCCGCATTGATGTCGGCAATGCGGGCTCTGAGTTCGACATTCTGCGCCGAGGTGCGGGCTCTTTCGCGGATCAGGAAGATGGCCGAGACCAGTGCCGCGCCCATGACGCCGACGAACATGGCGAGCTGGATGACTTCGACCGCGCTGACCGACAGTCCGGCCTTCTGCGCAATGGCCGGCTCGGCATGGGCGGCAAACGAGGTGAGCGGGCCGGCAAGAGCTGAGGTGGCAAGAAAGCCGGCGGTGCGGGCGCCGACGCGCCTCTTCAGGCCACCGCCTGTCGTGACGGAGCCAGTGCTATCGGAATCGTCATGGCCGCCGGAAACGGCCGATCCCGCGCGAGGCGGGTTTTCCCCCGGCATGTCTTGGTCCTCTTCGCCGCCTGAATGCAAGACCGCCCAGATCAGGATCACGTTTGGTAGAAACGCCCTTCTGACCTAACTCTCTCTTGAAGAGCATGATCTTTTCCGAAAACCGCTTCCCACTTTTCGCTGACGCGGTCCTTCGGTTCGAATCATGCTCTCGATGCGTACGCCGGCCCTCGTCCCCGGCCCACGAATCAGCACAATAGCGCGTGCTGGAATCGGCGTGAAGAATCATCCGCGCAAAAAAGAAGCCGGGCGAAAAGTCAATCGCCCGGCTTCAATATCTAGTGATAAACGCCGCTTCTGTTAATAGCGGTAGTGTTCCGGCTTGAACGGACCCTGCGGGGTCACGCCGATATAGGCGGCCTGTTCGCCGGACAGTTCGGTTAGGCGGGCTCCGAGCTTGTCGAGATGCAGACGCGCCACCTTCTCGTCGAGGTGCTTGGGCAGCACATAGACCTGGTTCTGGTACTGGCCGGGCTTGGTGTAGAGTTCGATCTGCGCCAGCACCTGATTGGTGAACGAGGCCGACATCACGAAGCTCGGATGACCGGTCGCGTTGCCGAGGTTGAGCAGGCGCCCCTCCGACAGCAGGATCATCCGCTTGCCGTCCGGGAAGGTTATCATGTCGACCTGCGGCTTGACGTTGGTCCATTGCAGGTTGCGCAGCGACGCGACCTGGATCTCATTGTCGAAGTGGCCGATATTGCCGACGATCACCATGTCCTTCATCGAGCGCATGTGGTCGAGGGTGACGACATCCTTGTTGCCGGTGGTGGTGATGACGATGTCGGCGGTTGGTGCGGCATCTTCCAGCGTGACGACTTCAAAGCCGTCCATCGCCGCCTGCAGCGCGCAGATCGGATCGACTTCCGTGACCTTGACGCGGGCGCCGGCGCCCTTGAGCGAAGCCGACGAGCCCTTGCCGACGTCGCCATAGCCGCAGACGACCGCAACCTTGCCGGCCATCATGGTGTCGGTGCCGCGGCGGATGCCGTCGACCAGCGATTCCTTGCAGCCATATTTGTTGTCGAACTTCGACTTGGTGACCGAGTCGTTGACGTTGATCGCCGGGAAGGGCAGCAGGCCCTTCTTCTGCAGCTGGTAGAGCCGGTTGACGCCCGTCGTCGTCTCTTCGGTGACGCCGCGAATGGCTTCCTTCTGCTTGGTGAAGAAGCCGGGTGAGGCCTTCAGGCGCTTCTTGACCTGGGCGTAGAAGTATTCCTCTTCCTCGCTCTGCGGGTTGGACAGCACGTCCTCGCCGGCCTCGGCGCGGGCGCCGATCAGTATGTACATGGTGGCGTCGCCGCCATCGTCGAGGATCATGTTGGAGAGGCCGCCATCGGCCCACTGGAAGATCCTGTCGGTGTAGTCCCAATACTCCTCGAGCGACTCGCCCTTGACGGCGAACACCGGGATGCCGGCCTCGGCGATGGCTGCGGCCGCATGGTCCTGGGTCGAGAAGATGTTGCACGAGGCCCAGCGGATATCGGCGCCAAGCGCCTTCAGCGTCTCGATCAGCACCGCAGTCTGGATGGTCATGTGCAGCGAGCCGGTGATGCGCGCACCTTTCAACGGCTTCTTGTCGCCGAATTCCTCGCGGCAGGCCATCAGGCCCGGCATTTCGGTTTCGGCGATATCGAGTTCCTTGCGGCCCCAGCCGGCAAGCGAGATGTCGGCGACCACATAGTCCTTGCTACCTGTCATGGCAGTGCTCCGGTGTGATTTGTCTTCAGAATGCGCCTGCGCCACACGGCGCGTCGAAGGGCGCGGAATGCCGGCCTGACTAGCAGATCGCCGCCAAGACGACAATGGGATATAAAGAAATCTTTATGCGCGTATGTGTTTTACGGGGATGCATGCCGCCCAAAAGTATCCCGCGGTTTTGGGACAACGGCGTTCAAGCAAAAACTTCAGCACTCTTCGCCGAAGCGCGAGGCGACCAGCTGCTCCAGCGCGTCCATCGCCGCTGCGGCTTCAGCGCCGCTGGCGGTGACGCGGATCGAATAACCGGGGCTCGCCGCCAGCATCATCAGCCCCATGATCGAGGTGCCGCCGACCTTGAGACCATCCTTCTCGACATGGACGGTGGCGTCGAAGCCGCTGGCGACCTGGACGAACTTCGCCGAGGCGCGCGCATGCAGGCCGCGCTGGTTGACGATCGGGAACTCGCGCACGATCTCACCGGGCGACAGCGCGTTCATTTGCTGCTCAGCAGCTGACTTGCGACGTTGATGTATTTGCGCCCCGCGGCCTGCGCCTCGTCGAGCGCGGTCGCCATGTTGTCGCCCTTGCGGATCGACGACAGCTTGATCAGCATCGGCAGGTTCATGCCGGCGATGACCTCGGTGCGACCGGATTCCATCACCGAAATGGCGAGATTGGAAGGCGTGCCGCCGAACATATCGGTCAGAACGATGACGCCGGTCCCGGTGTCGACGCGGCCGACGGCGTCGACGATATCGCGCCGACGCTGCTCCATATCGTCATCGGCGCCGATTGCCACGGTTTCGAAATTGTCTTGTGGCCCCACGACATGTTCCACGGCATGGCGGAACTCGGCGGCCAGTTGACCGTGCGTTACAAGCACGAGTCCGATCATTCTATGGTGGCTCCCGTCATCGCCGCTTCACAGGCGCTTTTTATGCTCGCCGGCCATCCCAGGCGGCGGGAGCGCTATCTTGTCGACGCGCGGCGCGTTGACAAGCCCAAAATTGCGTCGGCCATGGCCAATTTGACGCATTGCAGCAAAAAACCGGCGGCGGATCATACGAAAGGCGCAATCTCCAGCCGCGCCATTACCGCCGGCAAAGCCGCAGTGACGTTGCGCTGAACGAGGTCGATGCGCGGCACCACACAGCCGGCAATGGTCGCGCTCGACTCTTCCTGGAAACGCTCCACAGCGTTTGCGGCAACCAGCTGGATCGTAAGGTCGATGACCCCCACAGGTTGGAACAAAAGCGGCTTCGGACCAAGTCCGGGCACCTCTGTGAGGCCGGCGATGCTGGCGGGCGCATGGCAGACCAGCCGCCCGAAACGCGCCGCGACAAACAGCTGGTCGTCGCCGATCAGCCGCGCAAACAGCCCGAGCCGGCTGAAATGGTCGATGAGCGCCAGCGCCAGCGTTGTCTTGCCCGAGCCGGACGGCCCGGTGATCAGGACGCCCCGCTCGCCAATCTGGATTGCGGTGGCATGGATGTTCTCGGGTTTCGCGGTGGGATCGGGCATGCGCAGCCGCGATCAGCCTTCGGCCGGCAGCGTAACGACGAAGCGCGCGCCCTTGATGTCGCCGGGCTTGGTGCCGGGGATGTTCTCGGCGGTCAGCGTGCCGCCATGGGCTTCGACGATCTGCCTGGATATCGACAGGCCAAGCCCTGAATTCTGGCCGAACGCCTCGCCGGCCGGGCGGTCGGTGTAGAAGCGCTCGAAGATGCGGTCGATGGCGTCGGCGCGGATTCCGGGGCCGTTGTCGTCGACGGTGACGATGTTGACCTTGCCCGAGCGTGCCAGGGAAATGGCGATGTGACCGTGGTCCTCCGGCACGAAGGAGCGGGCATTCTCGATCAGATTGGTGATGACCTGGCCGATCCTGAGATCATGGCCGGTGACGAAATAGCCTTTGACGCCTTGCGGCAGCTTGGCGGCCTTGAATTCGATCTCGACAGCCTTTTTGTTGCGCGTCGCTTCGCGCGACACGGCGACGAGATCGGTGATGAATTTCTTCAAATCGACCGTGGCGGCATCCTCACGCGCCAGTTCGGCGTCTAGGCGCGAGGCATCGGAAATGTCGGTGATCAGCCGGTCGAGACGCCGGACATCGTGCTGGATGATCTCCATCAGCCTGCCGCGTGAATTGTCGTTCTTGGCAAGCGGCAAGGTCTCCACCGCGCTGCGCAGCGAGGTCAGCGGGTTCTTCAACTCGTGCGAGACATCGGCGGCGAAGCTTTCGATCGCCTCGATGCGGGCATAGAGCGCATTGGTCATGTCGCGCACCGCGACCGACAAATTGCCGATCTCGTCCTGGCGGTCGGAAAAGTCGGGGATCTCCTCGCGGCTCTTGACGCCGCGCCGCACCCGCACTGCCGCCGCCGATAGGCGGCGCAGCGGATTGGCGATGGTGGATGCGAGCAGCATCGACAGGATGGCGGTGACCAGGGCGGCGATGCCGAACACGCGCAAAATAGCCTTGCGTTCGGCGGCGACGATCTTGTCGATGTCGCCGCCTTCCGTCGACAGCATCAGCACGCCGAGGACGGCACGGAAGCGCTGGATCGGCACCGCCACCGAAACGATCTGCTCGCCCTGTTCGCTCACCCGCACGATCGTCGATGGACTGCCGGTCAGCGCCTTGACCACTTCCGGGAAGGCCGCACCGTTGCCGCCGGGCTGCTCATGGTAGACGGGCAGGTCCTTGTTGCGGAAGAAGTCGAAGACGAATTTCTGCACGCGCTCCAGCATATCCGGCTGCTCGTCCTCGACCGGCGGCAGGTCGTAGCGCAGGATTTGGCCGCGCGAATAGAGATGGCGCGAATCGAGCAGCAGATTGGCGTCGCGGTCATAGATGCGGGCCCGGGTGCGCGTCGGCGAAATCAGCCGCCGCAGCACCGGCGCCACGCGCTCGGGATTGATCGGGAAATCCAGATTGTCGAGCTGGTCGGAGCCCGGCCCCAGGCTTTCGCCGGCCTGCAGTTCAAGCAGTTTTTCTGGATCGATGCTGATCGAATCGGTCTCGACCGTCGCCGACGCGGCAATGGCGCCGGCGATGATCTCGCCCTGCGTCATCAGGCTTTCGACGCGGGCGTCGATCAGCCCGTCGCGGAAGGTGTTGAGATAGAGGATGCCGGTGACCAGCACGGCGAGGCCGGCCAGGTTGAGGAACAGGATGCGCCGGGTCAGGCTGGAAAAGATGTGGTGGCCGAGGAAGCGGCGCATCGGCACCGTCAACCTCGACAGGAATGCGGGCAGAATCCGCGACCGCCTGACAGCGCTCGTTCGTCTGCTCCGCTGTACATCCACTGCCATCGAATAGCAGCTCCCGCCTAGTCTTTGGTTTTATGCATGTCGTCGTCCCAAAAACCGCGACCACTTTTGGGCGACATGCATCAACTCAAGCTTCGCGGAACCGGTATCCGACTCCGTAAAGGGTTTCGATCATTTCGAAGTCGTCATCGACGGCCTTGAACTTCTTGCGCAGCCGCTTGATGTGGCTATCGATGGTGCGGTCGTCGACATAGACCTGCTCATCATAGGCGGAATCCATCAGCGCATCACGGCTTTTTACCACGCCGGGGCGCTGCGCCAACGAGTGCAGGATGAGAAATTCGGTGACCGTCAGCGTCACCGGCTCGCCCTTCCAGGTGCAGGTATGGCGTTCCTGGTCCATGACGAGCTGGCCGCGTTCGAGCGAACGGGCCTGCTGGCTGGGCGCCTTTGCCGCAGCTTCGCGGGCGCTGGCGCGGCGCAGCACGGCGCGCACCCGCTCGACCAGCAGGCGCTGCGAGAACGGTTTGCGGATGAAATCGTCGGCGCCCATCTTGAGGCCGAAAAGCTCATCGATCTCATCGTCCTTCGAGGTCAGGAAGATCACCGGCAGGTCGGACTTCTGCCGCATCCGGCGCAACAGCTCCATGCCGTCCATGCGCGGCATCTTGATGTCGAGGATGGCGAGATTCGGCGGCCGCGCCGCCAGGCCTTCCAGCGCCGACGCACCATCCGTGTAGGTCTCGACGCGATACCCCTCGGACTCGAGGGCGATCGACACCGATGTCAGAATGTTGCGGTCGTCATCGACAAGCGCGATTGTTGCCATTTCAAGCGGCTCCCTCATGAGCTGTCCCTTCTGTCTTAGAGAAGGGGCTTTTGCAGGACAAATTAGGTACAAAATGTGGCACAGGCTCCACCCGCTGTCGCGGACGGCTTGCCGGCGGCCCCATCGGAACCTCTACACGGGTTGGACGAACACTGTGTGCCAATCCTTTGGGCAACCACCGTGATTCTTTGCACATATAAACGATTTAAACAACTTTCAAAATTTTTAAATCGATTAATGATTTGATATCATTCGAGTTTTCTGGTTCTCACCGTCTCAGCCCCTAACGCGGGCTCGCCGGAAACGCGCCGGCAAAGTGCGGCGAATCCAGAAGAAGGGACCCTTGATGTCGGAAGTCGGCAAACGCAATTCTGCTTGCGCGATCGATCGTATCGGCCTGAAAACCACCGGCACGGTGCATTATAATTTTGGTGCGGCCGCCCTTTATGAGGCAGCGATCCGTCGTGGCGAGGCCCGGTTGACCGCCGGCGGCGCGCTGCTTGCCGAGACCGGCCAGCACACTGGCCGCTCGCCCAAGGACAAGTTTGTCGTCCGCGATGGCGCCACCGAGCCCCATGTCTGGTGGGACAACAACAAGGCGATTTCGGCGGGCCAGTTCGAAATGCTGCTCGCCGATTTCCTTGTCCACGCCGCGAATAGCGATCTCTATGTGCAGGACCTCGTCGGCGGCGCCGATGCCGAGCTGAAGCTGCCGACGCGGGTCATCACCGAATTCGCCTGGCACTCGCTGTTCATCCGCAATCTTTTGATCCGCCCGCAGGCCGCCGAGCTCGAGGATTTCGTGCCGGAGATGACGATCATCGACCTGCCGTCCTTCCGCGCCGATCCGGCCCGCCACGGCAGCCGCACCGAAACGGTGATTGCGGTCGATCTCACCCGCAAGATCGTGCTGATCGGCGGCACTTCCTATGCCGGCGAGATGAAGAAATCGGTGTTCACCATGCTCAACTATCTGCTGCCGGAAAAGGGCGTCATGCCGATGCACTGCTCGGCCAATGAGGGCCCGGGCGGCGACGCAGCGATCTTCTTCGGGCTTTCCGGGACGGGCAAGACGACGCTGTCGGCCGATCCGTCACGTACGCTCATCGGCGACGACGAGCACGGCTGGGGACCGCACGGCATCTTCAACTTCGAAGGCGGCTGCTACGCCAAGACGATCCGGCTGTCGGCCGAGGCCGAGCCGGAGATTTTCGCCACCACGCAGCGTTTCGGCACGGTGCTGGAAAATGTCGTGCTCAACGCCGACCGCGTGCCGGACTTCAACGACGGCCGGCTCACCGAAAACACGCGCTGCGCCTATCCGCTGGATTTCATCCCCAATGCCTCGAAGAGCGGACGGGCCAGCCACCCGAAAAACATCATCATGCTGACCGCCGATGCCTTCGGCATCATGCCGCCGATCGCACGGCTGACCCCGGCGCAGGCGATGTACCACTTCCTCTCCGGCTACACCGCCAAGGTGGCCGGCACCGAGAAGGGCGTTACCGAGCCGGAAGCGACGTTCTCGACCTGCTTCGGCGCCCCGTTCATGCCGCGCCACCCCAAGGAATACGGCAATCTGCTGCGCGAGCTGATCGCCCGCCACGGCGCCGATTGCTGGCTGGTCAACACCGGCTGGACCGGCGGCGCCTACGGCACCGGCAAGCGCATGCCGATCAAGGCGACGCGCGCCTTGCTGGCCGCAGCGCTTGACGGTTCGCTGAAGGCGTCCGGTTTCCGCACCGACGCCAATTTCGGCTTCGAGGTGCCGGTTGCTGTGCCTGGCGTCGACAGCGCCATTCTCGACCCGCGTTCGACCTGGGCCGACAAGGCAGCCTATGACCGGCAGGCAGCGCGATTGGTCGGCATGTTCGCCGTCAACTTCGAGAAATTCGAGAGCCATGTCGATGCCGTCGTGCTCGGCGCAGCACCCCGCCTGCAGGAAGCTGCGGAATAGTCGAGGCGTCTTCACCGAAGCATCCTTGAAAGGCGCGATCTCGATCGGGCCTTTTCTTTTTTGGTCCGCCGCGCCATGACTGCGGCATGCCTATCGACGACATCATCATATCGGACGAAGCCGTAATCCATCCGGGCGACCTGCACGAGGATTTCATCCGCTCGTCGGGTCCCGGCGGCCAGAACGTCAACAAGGTGGCGACCGCCGTCCAATTGCGCTTCGACGCCGCCAATGCGGCTGGCCTGTCCGAACGCGTGCGCGCGCGCACGATCAAGCTCGCCGGCCAGCGCGCCACTAAGGACGGCGTCATCGTCATCGAGGCCGGCCGCTTCCGCACCCAGGAGCAGAACCGGGCCGATGCCCGGGCAAGGCTGACGGCGCTGGTCGCCAAGGCCGCGGAACCGCCGCCGCCGCCGCGCAAGAAGACCAGGCCGTCGAAAGGCTCGGTGGAGCGGCGGCTGCAAAGCAAGGCAGGGCGCGGCACGATCAAAAAGCTGCGCGGCCGGGTAGAGAACGACTAAGGACCGCGCCGACTGCGTGCATAAAGCGGCCTCCCCTTCGGAACCGCAGACGCAAGGTTTCACCATTGCCACAGCAAGGGAGACCGACAACGGTGGCTTTCGGGTCGCCGTTTCTGATTGGCGGTGGCATGGTTTCAGTATCAACCGGAGGCGAAGTCATGCTCGTTCTGCCCAAAGGCGTCCGCCATATGCCCGGCTATCTGTCCCGCGCGGCGCAGGAAGCGCTGGTGGAAGAGGTGAGGACAATTGTACAGCGGGCGCCGCTGTACGTGCCGGCGATGCCGCGGACCGGCAAGGAGATGAGCGTGCGCATGACCAATTGCGGCACGCTCGGCTGGGTCACTGACAAGGAGCTGGGCTATCGCTACCAGCCAACGCACCCACTCACCGGAGAGCCATGGCCGCCGATCCCGGACGTGCTGCTGCAATTGTGGCGGGAGGTCGCCGCCTATCCGAATCCGCCGGAGGCCTGCCTGGTCAATTTCTATACGCAGGACGCCAAAATGGGTCTGCACCAGGATCGCGACGAAGCCGATTTCTCGGCCCCAGTGGTCTCGGTGTCACTTGGCGACGATTGCCTGTTCCGGGTCGGCCAAGTGACGGGCAGGGGGGCCACACGCGACGGCGGTACCAAATCGTTCCGCCTGAAAAGCGGCGACGTCGTCGTGCTCGGCGGCGAAGGCCGGCTCTGCTTCCACGGCGTCGACCGCATCTATCCGTCGACCTCGGCGCTGCTGAAAAATGGCGGCCGGATCAATCTGACGCTGCGGCGGGTGACCTTGCCTTGAAGAGGTGAGAGTGCATTCTTGCACTTACTGAACCACTGACCTTGCGAATGAAAAATCCCTAACGGAATTTAAGGTTTCGGCCGCTAGTCTGCGCCAAAACGTCATCATTCCCGGTGTGGATACCATGCTCGAAATCGAATCCGAAGTGATTTGGCGCTACATTCGAAATGCCGCATGGCGCACGGTTTCGATCGCCCGCTCGGATGCATCGCTCTACCTGTTCATTGGCATCTACACTGCAACGGGGCTGGGGTTTCTGGCTTGGGTCGGCGCGCTCCATCGCACCGCATACCAGACCTACGTGCCGATATGGCTTATGGTTTTCGGTTTCGTGCTGCCGGCGGTATCGCTTCTCCTGGAAACCGGCTGGCTTTTGCATCGATTTGAGCGTCGGCGGAAATTTGCTGCGGGCAAGATGTTCTCAGCCGAGCGGATGGCGGTTCTCTTTTCCGGCATATGTCTGTTGATGGGCATCATGATTTTCCAAAGCACCTTCACCTCGGTCAAGAACGGCATGTCCGTCCTGTGGAAAGGGTTCCCCTATGATCGCGCCTTGGCAGATATCGATGCCTATCTGCATTTCGGCACTGATCCGTGGCGATGGCTCTACGTTATCGGCAAGCATGACTGGGTACGGGAATCCGTCGGATGGAACTACGACATGCTGTGGTTCATCATTTGCTACAGCATGCTGTTTTTCATTGTCACGTCACCACGCACCACGCATCTGAAGAGACGCTATGTGCTGTCCTTCATGGTGGTGTGGGTGGTCGTCGGAAACATCCTGGCCGGGCTGTTCATGTCGGCCGGACCGGCGTTCTACGGCTATGTCACCGGCGATGTGCCACGCTTCGGTGAACAGCTTTCGTTTCTTGCGCAAAGCCGGTCGGCGAGTTCCGCCGCCGTGTACCAGCAGTATCTGTGGACGCTCCAGACCGAGGGTGTGACTGGACTCGCGTCGGGAATATCGGCATTTCCAAGCGTTCATGTCGCCTTGATCACCCTGAATGCGGTGTATACCTGGGAGTACGACCAGCGGTTGGGCGCCATCGCATTTCTGTATGTCGCCTTCATAGTCGCGAGTTCGGTCTATCTTGGTTGGCACTATGCGATCGATGGTTATGCGGCGGTCGCGCTCACGATCGCCCTATGTGCGGCCGTCCGCAAGCTGGTACCCGACGGCGAAATCCTGATGCCAGGCCCGGCCCGGCAATCGGCGGCTGGCGGCAGCCGCCCGGAGGCGGTCGTCACAGTTTCCTGAGCGCCACTTCCTCGACCAGATGATTGGCGCCCTTGCGCAGGATGAGGTCGGCCCGCGCCCGTGTCGGCACGATGTTCTCGCGCAGGTTTTTCAGGTTGATGTTGGCCCACAAGCCTTCCGCAATGGCGCGCGCGGCGTCTTCCGAAAGCTGCGAATAGCGGTGGAAGAAGGAGTCCGGATTGCGGAAGGCCGTCTCGCGCAGGCGCATGAAGCGGGCGATGTACCATTGGTGGATCAGCTTCTCGTCGGCATCTATATAAATGGCGAAATCGAAGAAATCCGACAGGAACGGCACGATCTTGCCGTCCTTTGGCAATTTGCCGGGTTGCAGAACGTTGATGCCTTCGAAGATCAGAATGTCTGGCCGGTCGATGGTGACGAACTCGCCGGGAATGACGTCATAGGTCAAATGCGAATAGACGGGCGCGCGGACATTGCGCTGGGCCGACTTGATGCCCGACAGGAAACGCAGCAGCGCACCGACATCGTAGCTGTCGGGAAAGCCCTTGCGCTCCATCAGATTGTCGCGTCGCAACACCTTGTTGGGCAGCAGGAACCCGTCGGTAGTGATGAGATCGACCTTGGGGCTCGACGGCCAGCGCGCCAGAAGCTCCTTCAGCACGCGCGCCGTGGTCGATTTGCCGACCGCAACCGAACCGGCAATGCCGATGATGAACGGTGTCTTGACCACATCCAGCGCGTTGAAGAAGGCCTGGCGCTGGCGAAACAGCAACTGGCTGGCCTCGACATGCGCCGAAAGCAGCCGCGAGAGCGACAGATAGATGCGCTTGACTTCTTCCAGGTCGACCGGATCGTTCAGTGAGCGCAGACGGTTGATCTCGTCTTCGCCCAGCGTCATCGGCGTGTCGGCGCGGAAGTTCGACCATTGCTCGGCCGAGAAGAAACGATAGGGGGAATATTTCTCGGTCGGAGCGAGCTGGTCCATCGAGTTTCCTGCCCTCTAGAGCATGAGGCCGAAAAGTGTGAAGCGGTTTTCGGGCGACATCATGCTCCCTCTATCAATTTAGAGACGGATTCAGATTTAAGGCCTCGGCCCGAAATCATCCGGCTCTCGCGGTCAGCCTTTCGGCCGGGATGCCTTTTCAGTGACGCCCGAACGGCCGGTACGGCCCTCAAGCTCCTTCAGCACCTCGCCCAGCGAAACGCCGGCCATGCCAAGCACGACGAGCCAATGATATATGAGATCGGCACTTTCGGAAACGAGGGCATTTTTGTCGCCCTTGACGGCGGCAATGACGGTCTCGACTGCCTCTTCACCAAGCTTCTGCGCCGCCTTGTCGATGCCTTTGGCGAACAGTTTTGCCGTCCACGAGTCCGGGTCGCCGGAACGGGCGCGTTCGCCAATGATCGTTTCCAGATCGGACAGCGAAAATTCAGCCATGGCGCAGCCTACAGCCTTTGTGGAGTGGATTGAACCGGGTAGTCCAGCCGCATCGGTAGCCCGGCCTCGGCCATATGCGCCTTGGCTTCCGCAATCGTGTAAGTGCCGAAATGGAAGATCGAGGCCGCGAGCACGGCGCCGGCGTGGCCGTCGCGAATGCCCTCGACCAGATGGTCGAGCGTGCCGACGCCGCCCGACGCGATGACCGGCGCGCGCACCGCATCCGCTATCGCGCGGGTCAGCGCAATGTCGTAACCGGCCTTGGTGCCGTCGCGGTCCATCGAGGTCAGCAGGATCTCGCCAGCGCCGCGATCGACCATTTTTCGCGCGAACTCGACCGCATCGATGCCGGTCTTTTCGCGGCCACCGTGGGTGAAGATCTCCCAGCGGCCGGGCTCTTTCGGCGCCGACACCCTCTTGGCGTCGATGGCGACGACAATACACTGGTTGCCGAACTTGTCGGCGGCTTCGGCGACGAAATCGGGATTCTTCACCGCCGCAGTGTTGATCGACACCTTGTCGGCGCCGGCCAGCAACAGTTTGCGGATATCGGCGACCTGGCGCACGCCGCCGCCGACGGTCAGCGGCATGAAGCATTGTTCGGCGGTGCGGGCGACGACGTCGAAGATGGTTTCACGGTTGTCGGACGACGCGGTGATATCGAGAAAGCAAAGCTCGTCAGCGCCGGCCGCGTCATAGGCTTTGGCCGCCTCGACCGGATCACCGGCATCGATGAGGTCGACGAAATTGACGCCCTTGACGACGCGGCCGTTCTTGACGTCAAGGCAAGGGATGACTCGGGCCTTCAGCATCAGCCCTTCTCCATCGTCGCCAGCAACTCGCTGAGCAGTTCGCCGACCAGCGGCGGAACCTCGGCCTGCGCATCGAACGCCGGATCGTAGGCGGAAATGGTGATGCCGGAAATCGGCAGCAGGCCGGCCATGCCGCAGACAGCCTGGCGCAGCTGTTTCGGCTCCGGGCCGCCGGGCGTGGTGTAGCGGTTGGCCTGCAGCGCCCCGGGGTCGTGCACGTCGAGATCGAGATGCAGGTGCACCCGCTTCGCATCCGGCGCCTTCAGCCTGCCGCTCGCCGTCGCCCAGTCCGGGCATTCGGTGCGGATGACCGGCAACGTCTTCAACAGCTCCGTTTCGGCCGGATCGAGATCGCGCGCGTTGACCAGCACGCAACGCGCCGGATCGATCGGCCGGAAGCCGGGGATGGCCGAGGCCATCGGCTTCCAGCACAGGCCGAGAACCGTGGCCAGCGCCATGCCGTCGAGAAAGCCGAAGATGGACGTCTCCGGGGTGTTGAGATCGCCATGCTGGTCGGCCCAGATGATCGCATCGGCATCCTCGCCGGCAACCGCACCGGCCGATGTCAGACAATTGCCGGCCAGCACGATGGGAAGCCGGCCGCGGTCTATGGCGATGCGGACCTCGCCGGAGACGGCACCGCACACGGCAAAGCCGGTGGCGATCTCGCGCTGCTGTTCGTCGCCAACCCTGCCGATATCGGTGACGACGACGTCGTGCCCGGAGAGCGTCAGCGCGTCGACAAGCCCGCCGGCGATGAGTGCATCCGGGCCTCGGCCCATGCCGCCGTGATAGTGGCCGCTGTCATAGGAGGCCAGAATGATGGAGATTTTCACGGCCGGGTCTCCATCGCCTTGCCCTGCAGCACCGCAAGCGCCTCGGCCGGGTCGATACGCCCGTCATAGAGCGCGCGGCCGGAGATGGCGCCTTCCAGTTTCTTCGCGTCGGGCATGGTCATGCGCACGATGTCGGCGATCGAAGCCAGCCCGCCCGAGGCGATGACCGGGATCGAGACGGCGTCGGCGAGATCGATCGTGGCATCCCAGTTGATGCCGGTCAGAACGCCGTCGCGGTCGATATCGGTGTAGATGATGGCGGCAACGCCGGCGCCTTCGAATTTCCGCGCCAGTTCGATGACGCCGAGGCTGGAGGCCTCGGCCCAGCCTTCGACCGCCACCTTGCCGCCCTTGGCGTCGATGCCCACGGCGATCTTTCCAGGAAATTCCTTGCAGGCTTCCCGGACCAGGTCGGGATCGCGCACCGCCACCGTGCCGAGGATGACGCGGGCCAGCCCGCGGTCGAGCCAGTCCTCGATCTGCGCCAGCGTGCGGATGCCGCCGCCGAGCTGCACCGGGTTTTTCGTCGCCTTGAGGATGGCGCCGACCGCCGCGCTGTTGACGCTCTGGCCCTTGAAGGCGCCGTTGAGGTCGACGACATGCAGCCATTCAAACCCTTGCTCTTCGAAGGCCTTGGCCTGGGCCGCAGGGTCGTCATTGTAGATGGTCGCGGTCGCCATATCGCCGTGCTTCAGCCGCACGCACTTGCCGTCCTTGAGGTCGATGGCCGGAAACAGGATCACCGTTCAGACCCCTTCCACAATGGCGAAATGCGAGGTCGAATAAGCGCGCCGGAATTTCAGCGCTGCCTGGTATTCGGGGGAATGGAAGCACGCCAGCGCGACCTCGTAGCTTTCGAACTCGACGATCACATGGCGATTGCCGGATGGCCCTTCCGGGCTTGACGACTGACCGCCTCGCGTCAGGAATTTCGCGCCGTATTTGTCGAACGCCGCTTTGTTGGCGGCGATGTATTTCGGATAGTTTTCCGGATCGGTCACATCGACCATCGCCATCCAGTAGCCCTTCTTGCTCATCTCAAGGCCTCCAGCGCAGGAAGTTGGTGATCAGTGCCAGGCCGAGCGCCTGGCTCTTTTCCGGATGGAATTGCGTGCCGGCAAGGTTGCCGTGCGCGACCGCCGCCGTTACCGGGCCGCCATAATCGGCGACGGCCAGCACTTCGTCCGGCCTTGTCGCGTCGAGATGGTAGGAATGAACGAAATAGGCGTGCAGACCCTTAGGCCCGGTCGCAATACCCGAAAACAGCGGGTGCTTGCGCTCCAGATCGATGGTGTTCCAGCCGATTTGCGGGATCTTCAGTGCCGGATCGGCGGGCGTGATCTCCTTGACGTCGCCGGCAATCCAGCCGAAGCCCTTGGTCACGGTCTTTTCCAGGCCGCGCTCCGACATCAGCTGCATGCCGACGCAGATGCCGAGGAACGGCCGCGCCTTGGCGATCGCTACCTCTTCCACCGCTTCCCACATGCCGGCGACGCCGCGCAGGCCCGCCGCGCAATCGGCATAGGCGCCGACGCCGGGCAAAACGATGCGGTCGGCGCTGCGCACACGCTCGGCATCGGCGGTCAGCTCGATGGCAGCCGCAATGCCGGCTTCATGCGCGGCGCGCTCGAAGGCCTTGGTGGCCGAGCGCAGATTGCCCGACCCGTAATCGATGATCGCGACCCGCATCTCAGGCTTTTCCCGGCGTATGGCTCAGGCCCAGCGTCAGCCCGGTCTGCGCCGGCCGGGCCAGGCTGGCGTCCGGCACGATGCGCGGCAGCGGCGCCGGCTCATCGGCAAGCGCCTCGGCGTCCAGTGACTGGCGGATGTCGGCATCGTCAGGATTGTCGGCTTCGACGACGCCCCATTCATGCCAGCCGCCGCGGCGCAGCGCTGCGAGCCGCAACCCTTGGCCTTCCAGCCCGATATAGAGCGACACCAGTAAAGACAGTGCGGAGCCGGCCCAGTCCAGTCCCAGCCATTGGCCGAGCACCGAGATGAGCCCCATGGCGACGAAGGCGAGCGCGGCCTCGATCCAAAGCCGGTGCCAAGCGAGCCACAGCGGCGCCACCAGGAAAGCCAGCCAGGAAAAACCGTCGCGGACAAAAATGGTTGCGTCGGCCGCCTCGGTGCGGCCTGGCGGTTCCATCACGACATAGATGGCCATCAGCCTACCCTTTCAGAGATCCCTTGGTGGAGGGAACCGCTTCCGGCTGGCGCGGGTCGCGCTCCAGTGCGAAACGTAGCGCGCGCGCCACCGCCTTGAAGCAGGTCTCGGCAATATGGTGGTTGTTGGCGCCATAATGGTTGGTGACATGCAGCGTGATGCCGGCATTCTGCGCCAGCGCCTGGAAGAATTCTCGCACCAGTTCGGTGTCGAACGTGCCGATCTTGGGCGACGAGAAGGCGACATTCCAGACCAGAAACGGACGGCCCGACACGTCGATCGCGGCCCGCGTCAGCGTCTCGTCCATGGCAAGGTCGACAGAGGCGTAGCGCATGATGCCGCGCCGCTCGCCCAGCGCCTTGGCCAGCGCCTGGCCGATCGCAATGCCGGTGTCCTCGACCGTGTGGTGGTCGTCAATGTGCAGGTCGCCCTTGGCCTTCACCGTGATGTCGATCAGCGAGTGGCGCGACAGCTGGTCCAGCATGTGGTCGAAGAAGCCGACGCCGCTCGACATGTCGGATTTTCCGGTGCCGTCGACATGGACCGAGACGCTGATCTCGGTTTCCTTGGTCTTGCGGCTGACTTCGGCGGAACGGGACGCCATGACCTTGTCCTTGGCTGAGGGGTTCGAAACTCAAGACGGGGTTCCAAGCTGTCATTTGCTTGAAAACGAAAGCCTTCTAGCAGCATGATCCGGCGATTGCCAGTTGCGATGCGGACAGCCACCGGCCATGGCGTACGCCGTTTGCAATCACCCGCCCCATGCATACATATGGCCGATCGAAATCACTCGTACCGCGCGCCAATCGCCTTATCGGGATCGCGCGAATCGGAGCTAAAAATGTCCAATGAACTGAGTATGCACGCCACGACCATCGTGACGGTGCGCAAGGGCAACAAGGTGGTGATCGCCGGCGACGGCCAGGTCAGCCTTGGCCAGACCATCATGAAAGGCAACGCCAAAAAGGTGCGCCGCATCGGCAAGGGCGGCAATGTCATTGCCGGTTTCGCCGGCGCCACAGCGGACGCTTTCACCCTTCTGGAGCGGCTCGAAGCCAAGCTCGAACAATATCCCGACCAGTTGACACGCGCCTGCGTCGAGCTCGCCAAGGACTGGCGCACCGACCGTTATCTGCGCCGGCTGGAAGCGATGATGCTGGTGGCCGACAAGTCGGTTTCGCTGGCGCTCACCGGCACCGGCGACGTACTGGAGCCCGAATTCGGCGTCATGGCCATCGGTTCCGGCGGCAACTATGCGCTGGCCGCTGCCCGCGCGCTGATGGACAGCGACAAGGATGCCGAGGAGATCGCCCGCAAGGCGATGCAGATCGCCTCCGACATTTGCGTCTACACCAACAACAACTTTGTTGTCGAAACGCTCGATGCCGGCTAACCCGCCGGTGCTCTATGATTTTCGACCGGTTGCCGAAAAAGACCTGCCCATGATCGCCGGCTGGCTGGCCGAGCCGCATGTCGCCGAATGGTGGGACGATCCGGAGACGGAAATCGCCGAAATCCGGGAGCACATCGACTCTATTTCTGTAGAGCCGCTGATCGTCGAGCTCGACGGCAGGCCGATCGCCTATCTGCAGAGCTACGATCCGCATCTGGAAGACGGCCATCCCTATGCCGACCAGCCGTTCGGCACGCTCGGCATCGACCTGTCGATCGGCGTGCCGGACCTGGTCGGCAAAGGTCATGGCTCGGCTATCGTCAGGCAATTCGTTGAGCAACTGTTCGAGGAAGGCGCGCCGCGCGTCATCATCGATCCGCATCCCGACAATGGCCGCGCCATCCGCGCCTATGAAAAGGCGGGCTTCAGGGCTATCGATCGCAGACACTCTAGATATGGGGACGTCGTGCTGATGTCTGTCGATGCCAAAGAGAGCGACGCGGAAGAAGGGGAATGAGTTGATGGCGACACCGGGCACTGCCAAAAATTACTCGGCCTATGAAGACAGCTGGCGCATGGGGCTTCTGCTCGTGCTCGCTCTGCTCATCTTCCAGGCCGGCGCGCTTTACGGCATGGGCCGCACGCCGATCTGCACCTGCGGTTACGTCAAACTCTGGCACGGTGTGGTGAACAGTTCGGAGAATTCCCAGCATATTTCCGACTGGTACACGTTCTCGCACATCATCCACGGCTTCCTGTTCTACGCCTTGGCCTGGTTCCTCTTCCCGCGCTCGCCAATCGGTCTGCGCCTGGCTTTCGCCGTTGTCATCGAGGGCGGCTGGGAACTCCTGGAAAACAGCCCGTTCATCATCGAGCGCTACCGCGCCGGCACCATTTCGCTGGATTACTATGGCGATAGCATCATCAATTCGGTGTCCGACACGCTGGCCATGGTGCTGGGGTTTGTGATGGCCAGAAAGCTACCTATATGGGCGGTCGTCGGCCTCGCCCTCATCTTCGAACTGGGTGTCGGCTACCTCATCCGGGACAATCTGACGCTCAACGTGATCATGCTGCTGCATCCGTTCGAGTCCATCAAGCAGTGGCAAAGTGGAATTCAGTGATATGACCACCTTCTCTCCCCGTGAAATCGTTTCGGAACTCGACCGCTTCATCATCGGCCAGAAGGACGCCAAGCGCGCCGTGGCCATTGCCTTGCGCAACCGCTGGCGCCGCCAGCAGCTGGAAGGCCAGATGCGCGAAGAGGTGATGCCGAAGAACATCCTGATGATCGGCCCGACCGGCGTCGGCAAGACCGAGATCTCGCGCCGCCTGGCGCGGCTCGCCGGTGCGCCTTTCGTCAAGGTCGAGGCCACCAAGTTCACCGAAGTCGGCTATGTCGGCCGCGATGTCGAGCAGATCATCCGCGACCTGGTCGAGATCGCCATCGGCCTGGTGCGCGAGAAGATGCGCGAGGACGTGAAGGCGCGCGCGCACCTCAATGCCGAGGAGCGCGTGCTGGAAGCCCTGGTCGGCAAGACGGCGAGCCCGGCGACCCGCGATTCCTTCCGCAAGAAGCTGCGCGACGGCGAGCTCGATGACAAGGAGATCGAGATCGAGGTTGCCGACACCGGCACCGGCGGCATGCCCGGCTTCGAGATCCCCGGCATGCCGGGCGCTAATATCGGCGTGCTCAACATCAACGACATGCTGTCGAAGGCGATGGGTGGCAAGAAGACCAAGGCGCGCAAGACGACGGTCAAGGAGTCCTACGCGCTGTTGGTCAACGACGAGTCCGACAAGCTGCTCGACCAGGACGAGGTGGTGCGCCGGGCGCTCGACGCGACCGAAAATGACGGCATCGTCTTCCTCGACGAGATCGACAAGATCGCCTCGCGCGAAGGCGGCATGGGCGCCGGCGTCTCGCGCGAAGGCGTGCAGCGCGACCTGCTGCCGCTGATCGAAGGCACGACGGTGGCGACCAAATACGGACCGTTGAAGACCGACCACATACTGTTCATCGCCTCGGGCTCCTTCCATGTCTCCAAGCCGTCCGACCTGTTGCCGGAATTGCAGGGCCGCCTGCCGATCCGTGTCGAGTTGCGGGCGCTGGAGAAGGACGATTTCATTCGCATCCTCACCGAGACCGAGGCCAGCCTCATCAAGCAGTATATCGCGCTGATGAAGACCGAAGGCGTCGACCTCACCTTCACCGACGATGCCATCGATTCGCTGGCCGGCATCGCTGTCGACCTCAACGCTAGCGTCGAAAACATCGGAGCGAGACGCCTGCAGACGGTGATGGAGCGCGTGCTGGACGAGATCTCCTACGACGCGCCCGACCGCAACGGCACCAGCGTCGCCATCGATGCCGCCTATGTGGAAAAGCATGTCGGCGACCTCTCGCGAAACACAGATTTGTCGCGATTCATCCTTTAAACGAGGGCGCCGGTTCATCCGGCGCCGGTATTAGAGCGCCGCGCGTCCTTTGGACGCGCAAAGGTCGCTCTAACAGTATTGAATCGACGCATCGGACTTTCCAAAAATCGGTTTCGATCTTTGGGCCGATGCTTAGGCAACAGTTTCCGGCAAACATCATCGTGTGTGGCCGGATGGTATCATGCGGCCACCTTTCGTCTTGCTGGCTGCAAGGGCGCTCTCGACTCGACCGGGAGCTTTACCTAATTTGCGCGGCAATTCTCTAGGCGGCGGCGCATGAAAAAACTGATCCTGCTCATTCTTGGCTTGACGCTGGCGGCGACGCTGTTCGCGGCTGACGCGGCGACATTGGTGCCGGCGGGCAACCGCAATGTCGTGCAGCCTGACATACCGGGCGCCTCCAGCCGCCGCACCCAGGCCACCAACACCACCTTCCAGGCCAAATACCGCAAGGTCTACGCTCTGTTGCAGAACGACGCCGAATTGCGCGCCAAAATCAGGAAGGCGGCTGCCGCTTACGGCATCAACCCCTTGCACATCGTCGGCGCCATCGTCGGCGAGCACACCTACAATGTCGATGCCTACGACCGGCTGCAGACCTACTACGTCAAGGCGATCTCCTACCTCTCCAGCAAGCTGTCCTTCGCCTATGACGGCGAGGACATCACCGATTTCGTGCAGCGGCCGGAATTCAAGAAGTGCACAATGTCGGACAGCTACGACCTGTGGGAATGCCGCGAGCAGGTGTGGAACCGCTCCTTCCGCGGCAAGACCGTCGGCGGCACCAGCTTTCCCAACGACCGCTTCGGCGCCACCTTCTTCCAGCCCTATTATGCCGGCCAGACCTTTGGCCTCGGCCAGCTCAACCCGCTGACCGCGCTGCAGATGAGCGATCTCGTGCACAAGGTGTCGGGGCTGCCCGAGCTCGATGTCGCCGATCCCAATGGGGTCTACAAGACCATCATGGATCCGGATCTGACATTGCCCTACGTGGCAGCGACGATCAGGAAGTCGATTGACGCCTACAAAAACATTGCCGGCTTCGACATCTCAGGCAATCCGGGGCTGACCGCCACGCTCTACAATGTCGGCAATCCCGAGCAACGCGCCTATGCGCTGAAGGCTGAGAACGACAAGCGCCGCGCCGCGGGTGAGACGGTGAAGCTGCCGGAAGAGAATTATTACGGCTGGCTGGTAAACGACAAGCTGGACGAGCTGAAGGCGCTGTTTTAAGGCTGGGGCCTTTACCTCCCCTTGTGGGGAGGTCGGACCAAAGGTCCGGGTGGGGGTCGGTGCCGCACCCCACCCCGCTGCTTCGCAGCGACCCTCCCCACAAGGGGAGCATAAAACTTACGCCGCCAGCAACGACTTCAGCTTCACATCCGGCGACCCCAACGCCTCCGGCGCCGGCCTAGCCCGCATGGCGATCAGCATCTCGGCCAGCCTGATGTCGCGCGCCACGGCATTGCCCGTACCGAGGCCGCTCGCCGCCACCAGCCTGCCATCCTCGGCCAGATGAAACAGAATAAAAGCACCACCGTCGCCGAGATCGCGGCGGACCGTGCTTTTGCCCTCGTCGGGAAGGCCGGCGATCTGCAGCGACAAACCATACTGATCCGACCAGAACCATGGCACCGCGGCATGCGCTTCGCGGGCGCCCAGCATGTTCTTCGCGGCCAGCGCACCCTGTTCCTGCGCATTGCGCCAGGCTTCCAGCCGCACCCGCCGGCCAGCATAGACAGCGAGCGGAAACGAGCAGCAATCGCCGGCGGCGAAGATGTCGGGATCGATTGTTTGGAGTTCGCCATTGACGGCGATGCCGTTATCGACGGTCAGGCCCGCTTCCGCGGCAAGCCCGGTCACCGGCACGGCGCCGATGCCGATGACGGCGAGATCGGCTGTTATCTCCTGCCCGTCGGCGAGCGTGATCCGCACCTCGGCGCCATCATCGGCGACGGTAGCAATGCCCTGGCCAGTGAGCATGGTCACGCCTTCGGCTTCATGCGCCCGATGGATGATTTCGGCGATCTCGGCTGGAACCCCGCGCATGAGGATGCGCGGCTGCGCCTCAATGACCGTGACGCTGGCCCCGAGCTTGCGCGCCGAAGCGGCGAGCTCCAGGCCGATAAAGCCACCACCAATGATGGCGATGCGGTTTGCCGGGCTGAGGTGGGCGCGAATGGCCAGCGCGTCGGCAAAGGTGCGGAGGTAGACGCAGCGCGACCCCAGTCCCGGCATCGGCAGCTTGCGCGGTGTCGAGCCGGTCGCCAGCAGCAGCTTGTCGTAGGGCAGGGCCGAACCGTCCGACAGCCGCACCATATGCGCCGGGCGGTCGATCGCCACCGCTTGAACGGAATGGATATGCCGGATCGATTTCTCGGCCAGAATTTCGTCGCTGGCGATCGTCTTGATCTCGGCCGCGTCGCTCGTCATTGCGTCCTTGGACAGGGGCGGCCGCTCATAGGGCAGATGGGGTTCGTCACCCACCAGCGTCACCGGCCCGTGATAGCCCAGCTCGCGCAGTGTCAGCGCTGCCCGCCCGCCGCACTCGCCGGCGCCAATGATGACCATTCCCGCCTGCATGGTCCTACCCGATCTGGATCAGCACTTTGCCGGCCTCGACCTTTACCGGATACGTGGCGAGATTGACGCAAACCGGCGCGCCGCGTGCCGCCCCCGTCTTGTAATTGAAGCGGCCATTGTGCTTGGGGCACTCGATGATGTCATCCATCACCAGCCCGTCGGCCAGATGCACCTTTTCGTGCGTGCACAGGCCATCGGTGGCGAAGTAGTCGTCATCGGGGCTGCGATAGATGGCGAAGGTGCGGCCGCCATGGTCGAAGCGCATCACATCTTCTTCGTCGATGTCGCCGGCAGCACAGGCTTCGATCCAGTCGCTCATGTGTTCCTCCCAAAAGCAATTCCAGGAAAAGTGCGTTGCGGTTTTCCGTTCGGAGTTGCGTCAAAACAAAAGCTTAATCGCGCGATCATTCCGCCGCGGCGGCGACGGCGTCGTTGTGGAGTTCCTCGCGATAGGGCCGCGCCGTTGGCGGCAGTTCGCGCTTGAGGAAATAGTCCTCGTTGCGCAGCTGGCGCAAAAAGGCCGGGATCATCTCGCGATAGCCGGCCAGGATCGACGGCGTCGGCGCCGGCAGATCGTGCTTGATCAGCGCATGCAGTTTAGGCAGCGCATGATAGGGCACCATCGGGAACATGTGGTGTTCGACGTGATAGTTCATGTTCCAGTAGATGAAGCGGCTGACCGGGTTCATGTAGACGGTGCGGCTGTTCAGCCGGTGGTCGATGACATTTTCCGCGAGCCCGCCATGCTGCAGCAGGCCGACCATGACATGATGCCAGGCGCCGTAGAGCCGGGGCAGCCCGACCAGCATCAGCGGCAGCCATGAACCGAAATAAAGCGCCAGCGCGATCGTCACGGCATAGATCGCCGTCCAGATGCGGGCGATGCGAATGGCTTTAGGCTGCTCCTGTTCGGGGATAAAAGTCTTTTCCGCCGCGCTGATATTGCCGGCGGCATTGCGCAGCATGTCCGACATCGCATGCCAGGCATCCAGCACGCCGATAAAGCCAAGCGCGACCCGGAACAGATCCGGCGGCCGCATGACGGAGATTTCCGGGTCGCGGCCGACGATGATGGTGTCGGTGTGGTGGCGGGTGTGGCTCCAGCGCCAGGTCACCGGATTGCGCATGATCATGAAGCAGGCGATCTGGTAGACGGCGTCGTTCATCCATTGGGTGCGGAAGGCGGTGCCATGGCCGCATTCGTGCCAGCGCGAATCGGTCGACGAGCCGTAGAGCACGCCATAGACGAAGAAGAACGGCACGCACCACCAGCTGCCCCAGAACCAGGCGCCTCCGGCGGCACTCAGGATCAGCGCCGCCAGCCAGATCGCGGTGTCGCGGATCGCCGGCCCGTCGGAGCGCTGCATCAGCTCCTTCATCTGCTTGCGCGGAATATCGGTGTGATACCACTCGGCCGCCGCCAGCCCGGTCTCGACGGCGAGCTTGGAATCGCGGCCGATCAGGCTGTAGTCGCGCCGAAACGGTGGTGTGGATAGTGTCGCTTCCATAGGGGCTGGCTCCGTCGGCCACAGCATCCGTCAGGACGGATATGTCCATTACAGGGCGCTTGTGTCCGAGCGCAAAATAGCGCCATGCGGTGATAGTCTCAATATCACAAAGATAGTTTCTATCATTTTCCATCAGAACGATGTAAGCAGTTGCAGGCACTCATGCGGGACAGTCATGGCAAAACGGCCAACCATCACCGATCTGGCGCGCATCTCCGGCGTTAGCGTCGCCACTGTCGACAGGGTGCTGAACAACCGGCTGCCGGTGCGCGAGGAAACCGCGCGCCGCGTCTATGAGGCGGCGACCGGCATCGGTTACCACGCCGCCGGGCTGATCAAGCGGCGCATGCGCCAGGAATTGCCGGAATACCGCCTCGGCTTTCTGCTGCTGCGGGGCAATGATGTTTTTTACGGCGATTTCGCGAGGGAGCTAGAAATGGCGGTCTCGCAATCGCAGCGCTTCCGCGGCGTCGCCACCATCGATTTCGCCAGCTCGCTAGCCGCCGACGAGATCGCCGCCCAGATGCGCAAGCTGGCAGCGAAATCCAGAGCAATCGCCGTTGTCGGTCCGGACCATCCGACGCTGACGGCGGTCGTGGAGTCGCTGAAAGCGAGGGGGCAACCTGTCTTCTCGCTGCTGTCCGACTTTGCCGCTGGCATCCGTGAGGGATATGTCGGCCTCGACAATCGCAAGGTCGGTCGCACCGCGGCCTGGATGATCGCCAGGGCGGCAAAGAACCCCGGCAAGGTCGCCCTTTTCGTCGGCAGTCATCGCTTCCACGGCCATGAACTGCGCGAGATCGGATTTCGCTCCTTCTTCCGCGAACATGCGCCGGACTTCACGGTGATGGAAACGCTGGTCAATCTGGAAGCCAACCAGGTCACCCACGATGCGATGATCGATCTCCTGGTGCGGTATCCGGATCTTGCCGGCTGCTATGTCGCCGGCGGCGGCATGGAAGGCGCGGTCTCGGCGCTGCGCGCAGCGAAGCCCGCAAACATGCCGGTGGTCGTCTGCAACGAGATCAACGCCGAATCGCGCGCGGCACTCGCCGACAACATCCTGACAATGGTGATCTCGACGCCGCTCGCCGCCTTGTGCCGCGAGCTTGTCGACCTGATGGCGCATTCCATCGAGGCCGGCGCCGCCAACGCGACGGGCCAGACCTTTCTGCCCTTCGACATCTATCTGCCGGAAAATATCTAACGCGTTGCCGCGCCGACCCGTTCGGCGTGGGCTCTCCGGCGATGATAGAATCTATCAGATTCCGCCTTCAGACTCGGCCTGGGCCGCTGTCGGCCTTGATTCGGCGTGAAATTGCGGCGCGGCGACCGAAAATCCGCTTTCCGACTTAGGAATCGCTCTTGACGTCTCGCGAAAAAATGGAATAAATATTTCATCAGATTGGTATTTTGGTTCTTTCGTTCCGGAACATCTGTTACAAACTGGGAGCCTGGCGTTCCATCCCTTGGACAAAACGCCATACGGAACAGGAAGGCATCAGGGAGCGATTCCTCGGGCTATCGGGGATTCCGGGTAGATCGGTGCAGCCGGACACCAATGTGGAGGAGAAACACAATGAAGAAACTGATTTTGGGCGTCGCCTTTGCGGCGCTGATGAGTTCGTCCGCTTTTGCCGCCAAGGTCGGCGTGTCGATGGCCAAGTTCGACGACAACTTCCTCACCGTGCTGCGCAACGGCATGATCGAGCAGGCCAAGGGCATGAGCGGCGTGGAACTGCAGGTCGAGGACGCGCAGAACGACGTCGCCAAGCAGCTCGACCAGATCAAGAACTTCGCCGCCTCGGGCGTCGACGCCATCATCGTCAACCCGGTCGATACCTCGGCCACGCAGGCGATGTCGGACGCCGCCGCAGCCGCCAAGATCCCGTTGGTCTATGTCAACCGCCAGCCGGTCAATGTCGACACGCTGCCGGACAACCAGGCCTTCGTCGCGTCGAACGAGGCCGATTCCGGCACGCTCGAGACCAAGGAAGTCTGCCGCCTGTTCACCGAGGCCGGCAAGAAGGAAGCCAATGTCTATGTCATCATGGGCGAGCTTTCCAACCAGGCCGCCGTGCAGCGCACCAAGGACATCGAAGAGGTGATCGCCACGCCGGAGTGCAGCTTCATCAAGATCATCGACAAGCAGACTTCGAACTGGAACCGCGACGAAGCGCAGAACCTGATGACCAACTGGCTGTCGACCGGCAAGCCGTTCGACGGCGTCATCGCCAACAATGACGAAAGCGCCATCGGCGCCATCCAGGCGATGAAGGCCGCCAACATCGATATGAAGACGGTCGTCGTCGGTGGCGTCGACGCCACGCAGGACGCGCTCGCCGCCATGCAGGCAGGCGACCTCGATGCGACCGTGTTCCAGGACGCGGCCGGCCAGGGCGCCGGCGCGCTCGACGCGGCACTGAAGCTCGCCAAGGGCGAGAAGGTCGAGCACAAGGTCTACGTGCCCTTCCAGCTGGTTACGCCGGCCAACATCGACAAGTTCCTGAAGAAGAACTGAGCCGGCAACTCGTTCGACTAACGGAGCGGCGCATCAATCGCGCCGCTCCTGTTTCCCTCACCGCCCTTACGTGCGGGAGGGCAAATGCCGCCTCACGGAGGACAGACATGTCACAGACATCTCATGGCGTCGGCGGGGTCAGCTATGACGCGAAGAGGCGGACATGGCCGGCCGAATTCAACGTCTTCCTGGCGCTGGTCATTCTGGTCGTCATCTTCGAACTGATCGGCCGCATCTTTCTTGGCGACAGCTTCCTGTTCAACACGCGCGACAACGTCGCCGGGATATTCAATGAGGCCCGCCTGCAGATCATCATCCTGCAGGTGTCGATCGTCGGCATCATCGCCATCGGCGTCACGCAGGTGATCATTTGCGGCGGCATCGACCTGTCCTCGGGCTCGATCGTCGGCGCCACCGCCATGATCGCCATGAGTTTTGCCCAGGTGGCGACGGTCAACGGCAATCCCAACCCCAAGGCGATGTTCCTGGCGCAGGGCTGGACCGACCTGCCGGTCATCGTGCCGGTGCTGGTCGCCATCGCCTGCGGTCTGTTCGCCGGCCTCGTCAACGGCTCCTTGATTGCCTATACGCGCATTCCGCCGTTCATCGCCACGCTCGGCATGATGGTGACCGCGCGCGGCATTGCCAAATGGTGGTCCAAGGGTCAGCCGATCTCGTTTCCGACCGAAAGTTTCGCTGGTATCGGCAAGGGGCTGATGCCGGTCATCATCTTCCTGTCGCTGGCGGTGCTGTTCCAGCTGATCATGACCTACACACGCTACGGCAAGCATTGCTATGCGATCGGCTCCAACGAGGATGCCGCGCGCATGTCGGGCATCAAGATCGCCAACCACAAGATCCTCGTCTACGTCATTGCCGGCATCCTCGCCGCGCTGGCCGCCGTCGTGCTCTCCTCCAAGAACCTGACGGCACAGTCCGGCATGGGCGTCATGTACGAGCTCGACGCCATCGCCATGGCGGTCATCGGCGGCGTCTCTTTGTCGGGCGGCCGCGGCTCGATCGTCGGCACCGTGATCGGCTCGCTGATCTTCGGCGTCATCATTTCCGGCTTCACCTTCCTGCGCCTCGACGCCTACTATCAGGAGATGGTCAAGGGCGTGATCATCGTCGGCGCGGTCGTTCTCGACCAATGGCGCCAGCGCATGCGGGCATTGAGGGCTTGACCATGCCAGATATCTCCACGACAGACATCGTCCTGAAGACCGAAAACCTGACCAAACGCTATGGCGGCGTGCACGCGCTGGAAGGCGCCAATTTCGAGCTGCGCAAGGGCGAGCATGTCGCCATCATGGGCGACAATGGCGCCGGCAAATCGACCTTCGTGCGCCAGATCACCGCCGTCGAGCAACGCACCAGCGGCCAGATCTGGTTCGACGGCAGGGAAGTGAATTTTGCCGGGCCGATCGAAGCGCGCACGGCGGGCATCGAGACGGTGTTCCAGAACCTGGCGCTGGCCGACGATCTCGACGTGCCGTCGAACCTGTTCCTCGGCCGCGAAAAGGTGCTTTTCAATCTCGGGCCGTTCTCGATCCTCGACCGCAAATACATGCGCAAGGCGACCGAGGCGGCGCTGATCCGCACGGCAGTGAAAATCCCCAATTTGTCCAACACCATTCGCCACATGTCGGGCGGCCAGCGCCAGTGCGTTGCGATCGCCCGGACCGCGACCTTCGCCTCCAAGCTGATCATCATGGACGAGCCGACGGCAGCCCTTGGCGTGCAGGAGACGGCGCAGGTCGAGAACATCATCCGCACGCTGAAGGACAATGGCGAGCCGCTGATCCTGATCAGCCACAACATGCGCCAGGTGTTCGACCTGTGCGACCGCATCGTCGTCTTCCGGCGCGGCCGCATCGTCGCCAACCTGCGCAAGGAAAACACCGACGGCAACGACATCGTCTCCTACATCACTGGCGCCAAGACCGGGGAGGCGGAACTCGCGGCCTGAACAGGATGGTCATCCTGTTTTCTGGCGTGCTCGAAAAATTATCTTGCCACCTTTCTCAAAAGGAAGGTGGAGACAGAACTCTCTCGAACCCATCCCCCTGAGGAAATACCCCATGACTGTTCGTTTCGCCCTCCTCGGTGCCGGCCGCATCGGCAAGGTCCATGCCCGCGCCGTCGGCTCCAACCCGCAGGCCAGACTGGTGGCCGTTGCCGACGCTTTTGAAAAGGCGGCGACCGAGTTGGCAACCGCCTATGGCGCCGAAGCGCGCACCATCGACGCAATCGAGAAGGCCAAGGACATCGACGCCGTGGTCATCTGCACGCCGACCGACACCCATGCCGATCTGATCGAGCGTTTCGCCAAGGCCGGCAAGGCGATCTTCTGCGAGAAGCCGATCGACCTCGACGTCAAGCGTGTCGAGAAATGCCTGGCCGTGGTCGACAAGGCCAAGGCGACGCTGATGGTAGGTTTCAACCGCCGCTTCGATCCGCATTTCGCCGCCGTGCGCAAGGCGATCGACGACGGCGCCATCGGTACTGTCGAGATGGTCACCATTACCTCGCGCGATCCGGGCGCGCCGCCGGTCGATTATATCAAGCGCTCGGGCGGCATTTTTCGCGACATGACCATCCACGATTTCGACATGGCGCGCTTCCTGCTCGGCGAAGAGGTGGCGGCGGTCAGCGCCCATGCTTCGGTGCTGGTCGACAAGAAGATCGGCGAGGCCGGCGATTTCGATTCGGTCAGCGTCATCCTCGAAACCGCGTCCGGGAAGCAGGCCGTCATCTCCAATTCGCGCCGCGCCACCTATGGCTACGACCAGCGCATCGAGGTGCATGGGTCCAAGGGCATGGTCGCCGCCGAAAACCAGCGGCCGGTGTCGATCGAAGTCGCCAACGAGAAGGGTTACACCCGCCCGCCGCTGCACGATTTCTTCATGACCCGCTATCTCGACGCCTACGCCATCGAGATTGCCGCCTTCATCACTGCTGCAACCTCGGGCAAGAAGGCATCGCCGAGCGGCGCCGACGGCCTCGTGGCGCTGAAGCTGGCCGATGCGGCGCTGAAATCGGCGACATCGGGCAAGACCGTCCGCCTCGACAAGTAAGAACCGAAACCAGGGCACAGGAGCAGAGCGATGAGCACATCCGCCGATCGCAATTCGAACACGCGCGCCATCGTCACCGGCGGCGCGCAAGGCATCGGCTTTGCCGTTGCCGAGGCCTTGGCCGACGAAGGCTGCAAGGCGCTGGCGCTGATCGGCCGTTCGCAGGAGAAGGGCGACAAGGCTGTCGCCCACTTCAAGAAGGCAGGCGTCGATGCGATCTTCATCGGCGCCGACGTCTCGAAAGTGGCGGACTGCAAGCGCGCGGTGGCAACCGCGATCTCGCATTTCGGCAGCATCAACGCGCTGGTCAACGCCGCCGCCACGTCCGCGCGCGGTTCGCTGGTCGAAACCTCCGAGGAGACCTTCGACCAGATTTTCCAGACCAACGTGCGGGGCCCGTTCTTCCTGATGCAGGGCGTGGTGGCCCATCTCCTGGACCAGAAGGCGCCGGGCTCGATCGTCAACGTGCTGTCTATGTCGGCACATTGCGGCCAGTCCTTCCTGGCGCCCTATTCCTCGAGCAAGGGTGCGCTGGCGACGCTGACCAAGAACGTCGCCAACGCCTATCGTTTCAACCGCATCCGCTGCAACGCCGTGCTGCCGGGCTGGATGGACACCGAGGGCGAGGACATCGTGCAGAAGAAATGGCACGGTGCCTCCGACGACTGGCTGGCAAAGGCAGAGGCCGGCCAGCCCATGGGCCAACTGGTGAAGCCCGACCAACTGGCGCGGCTGATCAGCTACATGGCCAGCCCGCAATCCGGTGTCATGACCGGCTCGCTGGTTGACTACGACCAGAACGTCGCGGGGACCTCGCCGGAGTAGCCTCAAACCCTGTTGCAGCAACATCGCCATTCCCACATAGTCATGATAGTCAGGCTAGTCACGAGCATGCGATGCTAACGTCATCCAAAGACACCAACTGGACGGTTGCCGGGGCAAAAGCCCGGCTCTCCGAGGTCATCGAGCGCGCACAGTCCTCGCCGCAGACGATCACCAAGAACGGCAAACCAAGCGTGGTTGTCGTCTCGGCCGAGGAATGGCAGCGCAAGATCGCACGCAAGGGTACGCTTGCCGAGTTCCTGCTGGACTCGCCGCTGCGCGGCGCCGATCTCGAGCTTGAACGTCAGCGCGACGAACCGCGCGACCTGCCGCCGTGAGACTGCTGCTCGACACGAATGTCCTGTCCGAGGTGACGAGGCTAGCGCCTGACGCACGTGTCCTGGGCTGGCTGGACGAGCTTGATGAGGACCGCTCCTTCATCAGCGTAGTGTCGATCGCCGAGATCCGGCGCGGCGTCTCTCTGATGGATGAGGGCCGCAAACGCGAGGCGCTGGCCGAATGGCTCGCCCGGGACCTGCCCCAGCGCTTCGAACAGCGGGTTTTGCCGGTGAACGATGCGGTTGCCTTGGCCTGGGGCGACCTGATGGGTCTTGCGAAGCGCCGCGGTCGTGGTCTGTCGTCGATGGACGGCCTGATCGCAGCCACTGCGATTGCGCACGAGCTCACCTTGGCAACGTGCAATACGAAAGATTTCGAACGCTTTGGGCTTGAACTCTTCGATCCCTGGACGGCATGAGCGCCAGGAGCAGCTACTGATGCGCCCTCAAGAGGACATTGAATGCATTCTCACTTGATTACACCGTCCCCTAGCGTCGGCATCACCGCGCGGTCGGAAGCTGACGCCCTGCAACTCTTCGGATTTGCCTTCGGTCCCCCGAGAAAGTCATCCGTATCGAGGTCATCAAGGACATGAACGATCTCGACCAGAATCACGTCTTACCCAATATTGACGGAGCCAACTTCCTTCGGCGCGGCATCTGGTTTCCGCAGGGCCAGGAGCACATCTCAGACTGGGACAATGCGTAGCGCGATCAGAGACGTGACAAGCGCCTCCGCATCGACTATATGAGCCTCATGATCAACCTGACCGCCTCGTATTGGTACTTTAGCAGCTCGCTGGCGGCGGGAGGATTGCGCTCGATCTGAAGATTGCAGCAACAAGTCCGAACAGCCGCCAGACCTGGCGGCTTTTTTGTATCAGCCGGCAGGTCTCCTAAAAACAGGAGCAGAAAGCCGTGTTGACCACCACAGACGATCTTCGGGTCAAGGAAATCCGAGAATTGAGTACGCCGGACGAGGTGATGCGGGAGATCCCGCGCACGCTGACGGCAACGCGCACCGTGAGCGCATCACGCAACGCCACCCATGCCATCTTGAACGGCACCGACGACCGGCTGCTTGTCATCGTTGGCCCGTGTTCGATCCACGACCCGGTCGCGGCCGTTGACTATGCCAGCCGGCTAGTGGCGCTGCGCGAGACCCTGTCCGACCGGTTGGAGATCGTCATGCGGGTCTATTTCGAAAAGCCGCGCACGACTGTCGGCTGGAAGGGCCTTATCAACGATCCCGATCTCGACGGCAGCTTCAACATCGACAAGGGGCTGCGGATGGCGCGCAACGTGCTGTCGGCGGTCAACAATCTCGGCCTGCCCTCGGCCACCGAATTTCTCGACATGACGACGCCGCAATACATTGCCGACCTCGTCGCCTGGGGCGCCATCGGCGCGCGCACCACCGAGAGCCAGATCCACCGCGAACTGGCTTCCGGCCTGTCCTGCCCGGTCGGCTTCAAGAACGGCACCGACGGCAATCTCAGGATCGCCGCCGAGGCGGTGAAATCCGCCGCCCAGCCGCATCATTTCATGGCGGTGACCAAGGGCGGACGCAGCGGCATTGCGACTACTACCGGCAATGAGGACTGCCACGTCATCCTGCGCGGCGGCGTTCAGCCGAATTACGATGCGGCGAGCGTCGAGGCGGCCTCGGTCGAACTTGCCCGCATCGGCGTCGCCCCCCGTCTGATGATCGATGTCAGCCACGCCAACTCGAGCAAGAAGCCGGAGAACCAGCCGAAGGTGGCGGCCGATGTCGCCGGCCAGGTGGCAGCAGGGGACGAGCGTATCATCGGCGTCATGATCGAGAGCAATCTCGTCGCCGGCCGGCAGGACGTGGTATCAGGCAAGCCGCTCGTCTATGGCCAGAGCATCACAGATGGCTGCATCGACTGGGCGACCACAGAGAGTGTGCTGCACGGCCTCGCCGGCGCCGTAGAATGGCGCCGCTCAGCCCGCCGCGCCATGATGGAGAACCGGCCGGGCGCCGCCTGATACGAGGCGATGCGCGGGAAGGACGCTGCGGCTCCCCTTGCACCCCGGCAACCGGTCTGCTAAATACTGAACCGTATGGTTCAGTATACCGACTTGGATTCCTCGTTCGCCGCGCTCTCGGACGCCACCCGGCGTGGCGTTCTGGAGCAGCTCGGACGCGCAGACGCTTCGCTCACCGAGCTTGCCGGAAAATTCCACATGACCCTCACGGGCATGAAGAAGCACGTCGGCGTCCTGGAGCAGGCGGGGCTCGTCACCACGCAGAAGGTTGGCCGCGTGCGGACCTGCAAGCTCGGCCTGCGCGGACTGGAGGAAGAGGCGGCCTGGATCGAGCGGCACCGCCTGCTCTGGGACGCACGCTTCAACGAGTTGGACAAGGTTGTCGAGGAATTGAAACGGAAGGAGAAAGCCGATGCGCCAAAGAACCGAGAGTGAGCCCACGAACAACCGCACGACGGTCGAACGGAAGTCCGAGCGCGAGCTGGTCGTCACGCGAACAGTCAACGGTCCGGCGCGCATCGTGTTCGAGGCGTGGACGAAGCCCGAGCTGTTCAAGCAGTGGTGGGTGCCGAAGTCGATGGGCATGTTCCTGCGTTCATGTGAGATGGATGCTCGTACCGGAGGCACGTACCGCCTGGTGTTCGGCCACGACGCCTCGGACCTTCACGAATTCTTCGGCAGGTATATCGAAGTGACACCGCACTCACGCCTTGTCTGGACCAATGACGAAGGTGGTGACGGTGGACCCGTCACCACGCTGACCTTCGAGGAAAAGGGTGGCAATACGCTGCTGGTCATGCACGAACTCTATCCCTCGAAGGAGGCTCTCGACGCGGCCGGTACCGGGGCGGCGGATGCGATGGGCGAGACGTTCGAGCAATTGGACGAGCTTCTCGTCGTCTTGGGCGAAGGCGTGAGGCGGTCATGACGTCATCGGTCTCGCGGACGGGGTAGCTGCCGCCCTCGACGACGAAAAGACCGGGACAGTGATCCGCAAGCGCCGCGCCGAGGCGAAGAAACGCGGGGTCATCGCTTGATCGGGATCACGCTGCCCCCAACCCTTCCCATGCCGTAAACACCGAGACCGCAAACAGCAGCAGTCCGGCCGCCCGGCCCGCAAAAGCGGTCGCCCGCGGATTGGCCACCAGCAGATTGCGGCTGCGGCCGGCGGTGATGGCGAGCCCGCCATAGATGGCGGCCTGCGTCAGCATCGTCAGCAAGCCCATGACCGTCGCCTGCATCCAGATCGGGCCGTAATCCGGCTTCAGGAACTGCGGATAGACGGCAAATATGAAGAGATAGGCCTTCGGGTTGATCAGGCAGGTCACCAGTCCCTGGCGAAAGGCCTTCCAGGCCGTACGGCTGCCGGCGGGCCCGTCGTGGCCGACGGTGATGGAACTGCGCATCAGCGAGATGCCGATGAAGGCCATGTAGGCGGCGCCGGCTATCAGCAGCGGCTTGTACAGGATCGGTACGAAATGCATCAGCAGGCCGACGCCGATGGCGCCGTTCAGCGTGTGCACGATGCCGCCGACCATGATGCCACCGGTGGCGGCGAGGCCCCGGTCGCGGCCGCCGGTGAGCGCATTGGCAAGCACGAACAGCATGTCCATGCCGGGCACGATGATGATGCCGGACAGCAGGATAAAGAACAGCCAGAGATTTTCCGCGTAGCTCATGTCAGTTGCCTGTCGCTTCCTGCTGGGGTGCCGTGGAGGAATTTGTTGATTTTCAACCCGATAGGCAGTCCAATAAATCATCCCAACTGACGGGGATGTGTCAGTAGCGTTCATCAGGGAGAGGAAATGCGCAAGGCGTCGCGGCTGTTCGAGATTATCCAGATCCTGCGGCTGGCGCGGCAGCCGGTGACGGCAGCCATGATCGCCGGGCAGCTGGAAGTCACGATGCGTTCGATCTATCGCGACATCGCCGCACTGCAGGCAATGCGCGTGCCGATCGAAGGCGGGCGCGGTATCGGCTACATATTGCGGCCCGGCTTCGACCTGCCGCCGCTGATGTTTTCGATCGAGGAGATGGAAGCGATCGTCCTGTCGCTCGCCCTGCTGGAGCGCACGGGAGACAGCGAACTCAAGCAGGCGGCCAAGCGCGTCAGCGCCAAGATCGCCGGCGCCGTGCCGCCGCCGTTGCGCCAGGCGTTCGACGCCAACGCGCTGCATGTCTGGGGGTTCGCAGCACCGGCAATCGGCACCATCGATCTGGCGCTTGTGCGCCGCGCCATCCGCGACGAGGAAAAGCTCGACCTGTCCTATCGCGACGAAATCGGCCGCGCCTCCGAGCGGCTGATCCGTCCAATCGCGCTGATCTACTATTCAGAAACCGCCAACATCGTCGCCTGGTGCGAATTGCGCCAGGCCATCCGCAATTTCCGCAGCGACCGCATCGCGGATTGCCGGGCGACCGGCCTGCGCTTCAAGGGCGAAGGCGATCGCCTGCGGCAGGTCTGGGCCGATGGCTGGAACGCTGTCGCTGGCGGCTGAAACGAGCGGATCTTACCGCACCTCCACCCAGCGCTTCTCCTCGAACGACCTCGCCATCGCGTGCACGGTGCGTTCGATCTCCAGCCCTTCGGCGAACTCGATGACCCGTGCCGGCTTGCCGGCAAGCCGCGTCAGCAATTCGTGGCACTCGATGATCTTGAGGTCGTTGAAGCCGAGCCCATGGCCCGGCGCCGGGAGGAAGGCGTCGTAAGGCTTGTGGTGCGGCGCGACCAGTATGGTGCGGTAGCCCTGTTCGGTCGGGCGATCGGCGGTGACATAGAGCTGGATTTCGTTCATCCGCTCCTGGTCGAACAGGATCGATCCCTTGGAGCCGAAAATCTGGATGGCGATGCGGCCCTTGCGGCCCCAGGCCGAGCGGTTGACCAGCAGCGTGCCGGCAATGCCGTTTTCCAGATGCATCAGCACGCTGGCGATGTCGTAGGTCTCGACGGCGCGGCGGCCGCCGGCGGCCAGCTTGCGGTCGGCATACGGCTTGGCCATGTCGCAGATGACTTTTGCGACGCGGCCGAACAGCGTCGAGACCAGCGACAGCGGATGCACGGCGAAATCGTCGAGCGCGCCATAGCCGGATGCGGCCTCATGCTTCCAGAAGAACAGCGCTTCGGGGTCGGCCATGAAGTCCTCGTCCATCTCGATGCGCAGATGGTTGACCTCGCCGATGATCTTTTCCTCGAGCAGCGCGCCGATGTGGCGGATGGCCGGGCTCTGTATGTAGTTGTAGCCAAGGGCTGCGACCTTGCCGGACTTCTTCGCCGCGGCCGCCATCGCCGCTGCTTCGGCAAAGCTCGGCGCCATCGGCTTTTCGCACCACAGATGCTTGCCGGCTTCGAGAATGGCGATGGCCATTTCCGGATGGAACTGGTTGGGCGTGGTCAAGGAGACGATGTCGACCTCGGGGTCGTTGACGACCGCGCGCCAGTCGCCGGACGCCTTGGCGAAGCCGAACTCGCCGGCCTTGCGCTTGGCCAGCTCCTCGTTGACCTCGCCGAGATGGACCAGCTTCGGCTTGGCGACATAGGGAAAGACGGCGCCGACGGCGCTCCACGCAATGGCGTGGCATTTGCCCATGAAACCCGTGCCGATAAGACCAACGCCGACCATTTCTTTCTCCCAATACCTGAAGCGATCGATGGATGAATTAGTCCATTTCTTCTCCGAATGGAATGTCTGCCTCATTTTTTATGGCCTTCTTGCGCAGGCTCGCTATGATGGGGCAGAGAGGACGTCACTTGAGTTAAAGAGAGCATGATGTCGTCCGAAAACCGCTGCACACTTTTCGGCATCATGCTCTAGATGAGCTTGGACGGGGCGACGATGGACGAACGGGTACCTCGCGACTTCGAGACGCTGCGCGCCACGATCCTCGATCGCCGTGAAACCTTGCCCAAGCGCATCGCCCAGATCGCCGCCTATGCGCTCGACAATCCCGATGACATCGCCTTTGGCACCGCCGCCAGCATCGCCGCTTCGGCGGGCGTGCAGCCGTCCACCTTGATCCGCTTTGCCCAGCAACTAGGCTTCGACGGCTTCACCAGCCTGCAGCAGGTGTTTCGCGAGCGGCTGCGCGAGCGCAATTCCTCTTATGACGAACGCCTGCAGGCGCTGCGCGCCAAGGCCGATGCGGGTGCTGGACACCGCGCCATCTTCGACGGCTTCGTCGCCGCCGCCAGCACTTCGCTCAACGACATCTCACGCTCGCTGGACGAGGCCCATCTGGAAGACGCAATTGCGCTGCTGGCCAAGGCCGAGACCATCTATGTCCTGGCCAAGCGCCGCTCCTATCCGGTGGCGAGCTACATCGCCTATGCGCTGGGCAAACTGAAGATCCGCAACCAGCTGATCGAATCCGCCGCCGGCCTCAATGCCGAGATGGTCGCCTTCGCCACGCCGGCGGACGCCGTCATTGCCATCAGTTTCTCGCCCTATGCGCCGGCCACCATCGAGGAGGCCCGCACCATTTCCGAACAGGGCGTGCCGATCGTCGCCATCACCGACAGTTCGTTTTCGCCACTAGCGCAGTTCGCCAAGGTCTGGTTCGAGGTTGCCGAGGCCGATTTTGCCGGCTTCCGCTCGCTGTCGGCCACCATGGCGCTGGCCATGGCGCTCACCGTCGGCGTCGGCGAGAAGCGGCGCAGCACGGGCAAGAAGCGTAAGGCCTAGGCCGGCGCCCGGCGCTCGAAATTCGCGGAAGGAATGCTCATTCCATATTGACTATAGATTGGAATTATTATTTCATATTCCCGGCGCCACGCTGCCGCTCGCGCGTGTCCCCCAACTACGTTGCTCAAGACAACAAGACCGACGGGAGGTTCCAATGAGCGAAGCCGTGGACGCCAAACAGGCGACGCTCGATGTCATCACCATCGGTCGCGCTTCCGTCGACCTTTACGGCCAGCAGATCGGCTCGCGGCTGGAGGACATCACCTCCTTTGCCAAATCGGTCGGCGGCTGCCCGGCCAACATCTCGGTTGGCACGGCGAGACTAGGCCTGCGCTCGGCGCTGCTCACCCGCGTCGGCGACGAGCAGATGGGCCGCTTCATCCGCGAGCAGCTGCGGCGCGAAGGCGTCAATGTCGACGGGCTGAAGACCGACAAGGAACGGCTGACGGCCCTGGTGCTGCTTTCGGTCGAGAGCGAAGGCGTCTCGCCGATGATCTTTTATCGCAGCGACTGCGCCGACATGGCGCTCGCCGAAGAAGACATCGATGAAGCCTTCATCGCCTCGGCCCGTTCCATCGTCGTCACCGGCACGCATTTTTCCCGGCCCAACAGCGACGCCGCCCAGCGCAAGGCGATCCGCATCATCAAGGCCAGGGGCGGCAAGGTGGTGTTCGACATCGACTACCGCCCCAACCTCTGGGGCCTCGCCGGCCATGCCGAAGGTTTCGAGCGCTATGTCAAATCCGACCGCGTCTCGGCCCAGCTGAAGACGGTGCTGCCCGATTGCGATCTCATCCTCGGCACCGAGGAAGAGATCATGATCGCCTCGGGCGCCGACGATTGCCTGAGTGCGTTGAAGACCATCCGCGCTCTGTCCTCGGCGACCATCGTCTTGAAGCGCGGCGCCATGGGTTGCATCGTCTATGACGGGCCGATCAGCGACGATCTGGAAGACGGTATCGTCGGCAAGGGCTTTCCGATCGAGATCTATAATGTGCTGGGCGCGGGCGATGCCTTCATGTCCGGTTTCCTGCGCGGCTGGCTGGGTGGGGAAGATCATGCGACAGCGGCGACCTGGGCCAATGCCTGCGGTGCCTTCGCCGTGTCGCGGCTGCTCTGCGCGCCGGAATATCCGACCTTCGAGGAATTGCAGTTCTTCCTCAAGAACGGCAGCAAGCACCTCGCTCTGCGCAAGGACGATGCGATCAACCACATCCATTGGGCGACGACCCGCCGCCGCGACATCCCCTCGATGATGGCGCTCGCCTGCGACCACCGTGTGCAGCTCGAGGAAGTCGCGGCAAAGACCGGCGCCGATCCGGCGCGCATCCGCGATTTCAAGGTGCTGGCGGTCAAGGCTGCGGCGAAAGTCGCCGCCGGCCGCGACGGCTATGGCATGCTGATCGACGAGAAGCATGGCCGCGAGGCGATGTTCGAATTCGCCCGCCACCCCTTTGCCTGGCTCGGCCGTCCCGTCGAACTGCCGGGCTCGCGGCCGCTGCGCTTCGAGTTCTCGCAGGACATCGGCTCGCAACTGGTGGAATGGCCGGTCGACCACTGCATCAAATGCCTGTGCTTCTATCACCCCGACGATCCGGCAGCGCTCAAGGAAGAGCAGCAGCAGAAGCTGCGCTCGCTGTTCGAAGCCGCGCGGAAGGTCGGCCGGGAGCTTCTGGTCGAGATCATCGCCGGCAAGCACGGCAAGCTCGACGAAACGACCATCCCGCGCGCCCTGGAAGAACTCTATGCGCTTGGCATCAAGCCGGACTGGTGGAAGCTCGAGCCGCAGGCGTCGGCCGGCGCCTGGGCCAAGATCGAAGCGGTGATCCTGAAGCACGATCCCTGGTGTCGTGGCGTCGTGCTGCTGGGTCTCGAAGCGCCGCAGGACGAACTGGAAGCGGCCTTCGCCGCCACCGCCATGGCGCCGATCGTCAAGGGATTTGCCGTCGGCCGCACCATCTTCGTCCAGGCCGCCGAACGATGGCTGGCAGGCAAGATGACGGATGACGAGGCTATCGCCGACATGGCCGCGCGCTTCGAACAGTTGACCGAAGCGTGGCTTGCCGCGCGTGGCCGTAAAGCAGCATAAAGGCGCGGCAAGAGGACTGCGGAGGAAAACACCATGAGCAAGACAATCCGCCTGACGATGGCGCAGGCGCTGACCCGCTTTCTGAGCAAGCAGATGACCGAGATCGACGGCAGACGAGTGCCCATCTTCGGCGGTGTGTGGGCGATCTTCGGTCACGGCAATGTCGCCGGCATCGGCGAGGCGCTGTACCAGCTGCGCGACGAATTGCCGACCTTCCGCGCCCACAATGAGCAGGCGATGGCGCATGCGGCGATCGCCTATGGCAAGGCCAATTTCCGCCGCCGTTTCATGGCCGCGACCTCATCGATCGGCCCCGGTGCGCTCAACATGGTGACGGCGGCGGCGCTCGCCCATGTAAACAGGTTGCCCGTCCTGTTTTTGCCGGGCGATGTCTTCGCCAACCGCATTCCCGACCCGGTGCTGCAGCAGGCCGAGGACTTTTCCGACGGCACAGCGACGGTCAATGACTGCTTCCGTCCGGTGTCGCGCTATTTCGACCGCATCACCCGTCCCGAGCAGATCATCCCGGCATTGGCGCGGACCATGCAGGTGCTGACCGATCCGGCGGAATGCGGCCCGGTGACGCTGTCGCTCTGCCAGGACGTGCAGGCCGAGGCCTATGACTATCCCGAGAGCTTTTTCGCCGAGCGCGTCTGGCACCAGCGCCGGCCGCGTCCGGACCGGCATGAATTGGCGGCGGCGGTCACCGCGCTGAAGGGTGCGAAAAAACCGCTGATCATCGCCGGCGGCGGCGTGCTGTATTCGCAGGCTTCGGATGAACTGGCGAAATTGGCCGAGAGCGCCGGCATTCCGGTCTGCGAGACGCAAGGCGGCAAATCCTCGCTGCCCGACACACATCCGCTCAACATGGCGGCAGTCGGCGTCACCGGCACGTCCGCGGCCAACCGGCTGGCGGAAGAGGCCGATGTCGTGCTGGCGATCGGCACCCGCCTGCAGGATTTCACCACCGGCTCATGGGCGCTGTTCAAAAATTCCGGCAAGACCATCATCGGACTCAACGTGCAGCCTTTCGATGCCGGCAAGCATCGTGCGCTGCCGCTGGTCGCCGACGCGGCCGAAGGGCTTGTCGAACTCGGTGCGGCGCTGGGGGGCTGGAAAGCACCGGCGACATGGACCGACAATGCGACCCGGGGCAAGAAGGCCTGGCAGGCCGAAGCCTCCAAGGTGACGGCGTCGACCAACGCCGCCTTCCCCTCGGATGCGCAGGTGATCGGCGCCGTGCAGCGCGCGCTGGGGTCCGGCGTGACCTTGCTGAATGCGTCGGGGGGCTTGCCGGGCGAACTGCATAAACTCTGGCAGGCGGGCGCGCCCGGCTCGTACCATGGCGAATATGGCTTCTCGACCATGGGCTACGAGATTGCCGGCGGGCTCGGCGCCAAGATGGCCAAGCCCGACCAGGAGGTCGTCGTAATGGTCGGGGACGGCTCCTACCTCATGATGAATTCCGAAATCGCCACGTCGGTGATGCTTGGCCTGAAGCTGACCATCGTGGTGCTCGACAACAGGGGTTATGGCTGCATCAACCGGCTGCAGATGGCCACCGGCGGCGCCAACTTCAACAACCTCCTGAAGGACGCGCGCCACGAGATCTTGCCCGACATCGACTTCGCGGCGCATGCGGCCAGCATGGGCGCTATTGCCGAGAAGGTGCCGTCGATCACCGGCCTGGAGACCGCGCTGCAAAAGTCGAAAACCAACGACCGCACCACCGTGCTGGTCATCGACACCGACCCGCTGATTTCCACCGATGCCGGCGGCCATTGGTGGGATGTCGCGGTGCCGGAAGTCTCCGCACGGCCGCAGGTCAACGCAGCCCGCAAGGCCTATGACGAAAAGCGGCAGATGCAGACTATTGGCGATTGATGCTAAGTCAGCGCTGCCCCCTACCTCCCCCTTGTGGGGAGGTCGGACCGAAGGTCCGGGTGGGGGGCTGGCGCCGCACCCCACCTCGCTGCTTCGCAGCGACCCTCCCCACAACGGGAGGGTGAACAAGAAACCGGAGCTAAAACTTGAAAGCCAAACTGGGCATGTCCCCCATTGCGTGGTGGAACGATGATCTTGCCGAACTCAGCGACGACGTCTCGCTGGAAGAGTGCCTGCGCCAGTCGCGCTCTGCCGGCTTCACCGGCATGGAAATGGGCCGGCGTTTCCCAAACGACCCCGAAATCATGCTGCCGATCCTGAAAAAGGCCGACGTGACGCTGTGCGGCGGCTGGTTCTCAGGCACGCTGGTCGATGAGGACATGGGCAAGAACAAGGATCGCATCCAGCCGATGATCGACCTGTTCAAGGCGGTGAATGCGCCTTGCATCGTCTATGGCGAGGTCGGCCGCTCGATCCAGGGTGATCGCTCCAGGCCTCTCGCCACCAAGCCGAAATTGTCCAACGACGAGATGAGGGCCTATGCCAGGCGCCTCACCGAATTCGGCGAATGGTGCGCCGAGCAAGGCATGCCGCTGTCCTATCACCATCACATGGCGGCAGTGGTCGAGACCGAGCCGGAGCTCGATGCCTTCATGCGCCATTCCGGCGAAGGCATTCCGTTGCTGCTCGATGCAGGGCATCTCGCCTTTGCCGGTGGCGACGTGCTGCGCGCCATCGACAACCACCACAAGCGCATCAGCCATGTCCATGTGAAGGATGTGCGCATGGGCGTGATCGACGGGCTCGACCGCACGAAACAGTCCTTTCTCGACGCCGTGGCGCTCGGTGCCTTCACGGTGCCCGGCGACGGTTCGCTCGATTTCGGCGCCATTGTGCAGCGCTTCGCCGACCATGGCTATGAAGGCTGGTTCGTCGTCGAGGCCGAGCAGGACCCGAAGAAGAACCCGCCGCTCAAGATGGCGCAGGTCGGCCACAAGGAATTGATGCGCGTGATGACGGCTGCCGGCTACGCCGTGGAAACGCAAGGCTTTCCCAATGCCTGAGGCGATCCGATGAAGGATTACGAGCACCCGTTCTTCCAGCCGCTGTGGCGGCGCGTTGCCGTCGTCGCCGTCTGCGTGATCTGGGCCGGAATAGAATTCGCCTCCGGCACCCCATTCTGGGGCATCATTGCGCTCGGCTTTGCCGCCTACGCGGTGTGGCAGTTCTTCTATCTTTACAAGCCGGTGGAGGAGAGCAAGGCTGCGCCTGATCGACCGCAGACCGGCGAAGCGAAGGCGGACGCCGAACCGAAGGAATGAAGCGGCCGCGGCTCGGAAGGGCTTGCGGGTCGGACACTCGACACCTGGCGTATCGCCTACGTCGGTGATTGCCGGAACGTCCCTCGCTTCGTCATCCTAGGGTCTTCGCGACGGAGCTTCGTTCCTGCTTCGCCCTAGGATGACGAAGTTGAGAGGCCGACCTCGAAGACTTGCGATAGGAGACAAAACATGTCGAAACTGCTCGTCAAAGCCGACAAGGGCCATGGCCGCGTCGCCCATGTCACGCCCAAAAGCGCCGGATGGACCTATGTCGGCTTCGACCTGCACCGGCTGAAGCCGGGCGAGACCGCATCCGGCAAGACGCAGGATCGCGAAGTCTGCCTGGTGTTCGTCACCGGCAAGGGCACGGCAAAGGCCGGCGGCCAGGAACTCGGCCTGCTCGGCGAGCGCATGTCGCCCTTCGAGGGCAAGCCGTGGTCGGTCTATATCCCGGAGGGTTCGGACTGGTCGGTCACCGCCGACACCGATCTCGAACTCGCGGTCTGCTCGGCGCCGGGCCTGGGCGGCGGCTTGCCCATTCGCGTCATCGCACCCGACGACCTCGGCCAGGAGACTCGGGGCAAAGGCACCAACACGCGCTACGTCACCAACATATTGCCCGAGGGCAAGCCCGCCGACTCGCTGCTGGTGGTCGAGGTCATCACGCCCGGCGGCCACACATCGAGCTACCCGCCGCACAAGCACGACCAGGACAATCTGCCTGCCGAATCCTATCTCGAGGAAACCTACTACCACCGCCTCAACCCGCCGCAGGGTTTTGCCTTCCAGCGCGTCTACACCGACGCCGACAAGACCGGCGCCCGCGAGCTGGACGAAGCCATGGCGATCGAGGACGGCGATGTTGTGCTGGTGCCCAAGGGCTATCACCCCTGCGCCGCCTGCCACGGCTACGACCTCTATTACCTCAACGTCATGGCCGGGCCGAAGCGGACGTGGAAGTTCCACAACGCGCCCGAGCACGAGTGGCTGACGAAGGCCTGATCGGCCTTCGCTTGCGCCGGAAGCTGTTAGTCCAGCAGCGAAAAATCGTCGGCTAACGATCCATGGGGTCGATTTGCCTTCGAAAACCCGCATAAGCTTCGTCAATCCGTCATGGAAATCACCTATGGCAGCGGGCTGACGAGGATTTTCGATGCGCTACGCCATCTATTTCACCCCAAGGCAGGACGAGCCGTTGGCGCGGATCGCCGCCAACTGGCTGGGCCGCGACCCCTTTGGCGCCGCCGCGAGGCCGGTCGAGGCGGTGGGCGAGCTGTCGGCGGCCGAAGTCGCCTTTCACACCGCATCGGCGCGGCGCTACGGTTTTCATGCGACGCTGAAAGCGCCCTTCCGGTTGGCCGCCAACGAAACCGAAAGCTCGTTGCGCGCGGCGCTGGACGCCTTTGCCGAAGCAATGCCGACGGTCACCATCCCGCGCCTGGTCGTCAGCCAGATCGATGGTTTCTTCGCTTTGCTGCCGGAAGGCCCGCTGCCGCCGCTCAACCGTTTCGCCGATGATGTCGTGCTTAGCTTCGACCGTTTTCGCGCGCCGCTCACCGAGGCCGAGATCGAGCGGCGCAGCCCGGATTCGCTGAGGCCGGCCGAGTTCCGCAATCTCTGCCAGTGGGGCTATCCCTATGTGTTTGAGACCTTTCGCTTCCACATGACACTGTCCGGCCGGGCCGGGCCGCAGGAAAGCCAACGTCTGCGCGCGGCAATTGACAGCCTGTTCGCCGATGTGCTGCAGCAGCCGGTGCTGGTGGATGCGCTGACGCTGTTCGTCGAAACCGAACCGGGCGCTCCGTTCATGGTGCTTTCGCATCATGCGCTCGGCCGCCGCGCTGCCCGAAAAACCGCCTGACCGCAATTCGTCCGAGTAAGCAAGGACTGCCTGAATGACCGCCGAAACTGTTCTCCACAACGCCCGCATCGTGCTTGCCGACGAGATCGTCGAAGGGTCGCTCGTGCTGCGCGACGGTTTTATCTCCGGCGTCGACGCCGGCACCGGCCACACCGGGGGGAGCATGGGCGGCGAGGACATGGGCGGCGACTACATCATTCCCGGCCTGGTCGAGCTGCACACTGACCATCTCGAAGGCCACTATGCGCCGCGCCCGAAAGTGCGCTGGAACCCGATCGCCGCCGTCCTTGCCCATGACGCGCAGGTGGCCACCGCCGGCATCACCACCGTGCTCGACGCTTTGCGTGTCGGCATGGACGAGGACGCGGATATTACCTCCGACGACATCCGCAAGCTCGCCGGCGCGATCGAGGACAGCGTCGCGAAAGACCGGTTGCGGGCCGACCATTTCCTGCACCTGCGCTGCGAGGTCTCGGCGCCGGATTGCTTGCGGGCTTTCGCCAATTTCGATGGCGACGAGCGGGTCAAGCTGGCCTCGCTGATGGACCATGCGCCGGGACAGCGTCAGTTCGTCAATCTCGAGACCTACGCCCATTACTATCAGCGCAAGCTGAAATTGACCGATCGCGACTTCCAATTGTTCTGCGAAAAGCGGATGTCGGAATCGGCGAAGAATTCGGGACCGAACCGGGTGGCGATATCAGCCGCCTGCAACGAGCGGGGCATTGTGCTGGCGAGCCATGACGACGCCACATCAGGCCATGTCGACGAGGCGATCGAGCAGGGCGTGCGCGTCGCGGAATTCCCGACCACGCTGGAAGCCGCCAAGGCCTCGAAGGATGCCGGGCTCGGCGTACTGATGGGCGCGCCCAACGTCATGCGCGGCTCCTCGCATTCGGGCAATGTCTCGGCCCGCACGCTGGCCGGCGACGGCCTGCTCGACATATTGTCGTCCGACTACATTCCCTTCAGCCTGATCCAGTCGGCCTTCTTCCTCGGCGACGTCGTCGAGGGCATTTCCCTGCCGCAGGCGGTTGCCATGGTGTCGAAGAATCCGGCCGAGGCGATCGGCCTCAACGACCGCGGCGTCATCGAACAGGGCCGCCGCGCCGATCTGGTGCGTGTGCGCGTCGACGACCATGTGCCGGTCGTGCGCACTGTCTGGCGCCAAGGGCGCCGGGTCGCCTGATGGTCTTGGCGTCGATCGACCGCGAACTCAGCAGCGAGGCCTTTCCGCTCCGCAACGGCGTGTTTGTCGCCGTCGTCGGCCCGAGCGGCGCCGGCAAGGATACGGTAATCGGCTATGCCCGCACCTTGTTTGCCGACGAGACGAGGCTGGAGTTCGTCCGCCGGGTCATCACCAGGCCGAGCGACGCCGCAAGCGAGGATCACGACACGCTGGCCGACGCAGCCTTTGCCGAAGCCGAGGCCGACGGCGCCTTCGCCATTTCCTGGGAGGCGCACGGGCTGCGCTACGGCATTCCGGCCGATGTCGACTGGTCGATAGCCAATGGCCATGTCGCCGTGGCCAATGTCTCGCGCGCAGTCATCCCGGTGCTGCGGGAGCGCTATGCCAATCTGGCTGTCGTCGAGATCACCGCTTCGCCGGAAATCCTCGCCGAGCGTCTCGCCCAGCGCGGCCGCGAATCGCGCGGCGAAGTGCTGGCTCGGCTCGCCCGCAGCGCCAATATCGCTTTGTCCGGCTCCGGCGTCACCTCGATCGACAATGGCGGCCGGCGCGAAGCCGCCGGAGAACGCTTCGTCGAGGTGCTGCGCAAGGCGATGGCCTTCTCGGATATATCCGGCGTGATGTAGCGCTACTCCGCCGCGACAGTCTTCCGGCTGGCATCGAGCATCAGCCGCCTTGCGCGGAACACGCCCCATTGCTGGTCGACCAGCACGCCGATCAGGATCACGCCGCCCATCACCGCGAAGTTGAGCGAGGACGGGATGCCGAGCAGATTGACCAGGTTCTGCAACTCCTGCAGCAGCACGGTGCCCAGGATGACGCCGACCAGCGAGCCTTCGCCGCCGCGCAGCGAGAAGCCGCCGAGAACGGCGGCGGCAATGGCGTAGAGTTCGTAGAACTGGCCGTGGCTGGCCGGCGAGATCGAGCGCGTGTACATGGCGAAATAGATCGCCGACAGCGCCGTCAGAACGCCGCAGATGACATAGGCGGCCATCACGACGCGGCCGGTGCGGATGCCCGAATATTTAGCCGCCTCTTCGTTCTTGCCGATGGCATAGAGGTAGCGTCCGAACACCGAGCGGTGCAGCACCACCCACATGACGATCGAAATGACGATCAGTGCGATGAAACTGTTGGGCACGCCATAGCTGCGGCCCGCGGTGAGGAATTCGAGCTCGGGAAAATTCTGGCCGAAGGCGAAGCCGGCGGTGCCGTCGGCGGTATAGAAACGGGCGACCCCGCGATAGATCAAAAGGCCGCACAGCGTCACCACGAAGGGCTGCAATTTCAGCCTTGTGATCAGCCAGCCATGCGCCAGCCCGATGATGCCGCCCAGCACCAGGATCAGCGGCAGCGCCACCGGCCATGGCATGTCGCGCACAGCGATGAAATCGATGAACAGCGTGCCGAGCAGCGCCACCAGCGACCCCACCGACAATTCGATGCCGCCGGTGATGATGACGAAGGCCTGGCCGATGGCGAGAATCCCGAACAGGCCGATCAGGTTCGAGGTGTTGGCGAGGTTGATCGGTAAAAGGAAGCGCGGGTTGATGGCGGTCACCACGGCGCCGACCACCAGGATCAGGATCAGCAGGCCGAGATCTTTTTTGCTCATCGTCTTCTCCCCAATGCGCCGGACCGGCAATCGCCTGAAGCCCGCTAGTTTGCCGGCTTGCCGACTGCCAGCAACAGCACGTTTTCCTGGCTGAATTGTTCCTTGTCGAGAATGCCCGAGATCTGGCCCTCATGCATGACGGCGATGCGGTCGGACACGCCGATCACCTCTTCCATGTCGCTGGAGATCATCAGCACGGCGACGCCGGCATCGGCCAAGGCTCGCATCAGCCCGTAAATCTCGGCCTTGGCGCCGATATCTATGCCGCGCGTAGGCTCATCGAGGATCATCACCTTCGGGTTCATCGCCAGCCATTTGCCCAGCACCACCTTCTGCTGGTTGCCGCCCGACAGCGTGCCGGTTCGCGTCTGCACCGACGGCGCCTTGATGCCGAGATTGCTCTTCTGCTTCTCGGCGGTGGCGGTCTCGGCGCTTGCCGACACCAGTCGACGCTTCGCATGCGCCGGCAGGTTGGGCAGCGAGATGTTCTGCGCGATCGACAGGTCAAGCAAAATGCCGGTCAGCTTGCGGTCTTCCGGAACCAGAAAAATGCCATGCGCGACCGCATCGGCCGCCGAACCCAGCACAAGCGGCTTGCCGTCGAGTTCGAGCCCACCGCCAAGCGTGCTGTCTATGCCGAAGAACACCCGCGCCAGTTCGGTGCGGCCGGAGCCGACAAGGCCGGCGAGGCCGAGGATTTCACCGCGCCTGATGTCGAGGTCGACCGGCCGGGCAGGGTAGGCGGGGGTGCGGATGGCTTTGGCCGAGAGCGCAGTGGCGCCCGGCGCCCGAGCCGCCTCGGAGGCCTTCTCGCGCTCCTTCAGCATGCGGCCGATCATCAGCTTGACCATCTGGTCGTGGTTGATGGCGCTCTTCGGCAAGGTGCCAGCCAGCATGCCGTCGCGCAGCACCACGACGCGGTCGGCGACGCGCTCGACCTCATGCAGCCGGTGCGAAATGAAGATGACGCTGATGCCATCGGCCTTCAGCGCCTTGATGACGTCGAGCAGCTTGTCGGTTTCGGCAAGCGGCAGGCTCGATGTCGGCTCGTCGAGGATGACCAGCCGTGCCTTGATCGACAGCGCCTTGGCGATCTCGACCATCTGCTGCTGGGCAAGCGACAGCGAGGCAACCGGCGTATCGGCGGAAAAGTTGGCGCCGACACGCTTCAGCAGCGGCGCCACCATTTCGCGCAGCTTGGCGCGGTCGACCAATCTCAGCGGCCCGCCGCGCAACGGCTCGCGGCCGAAGAAGATATTGGCGGCAACATCGAGGTTTTCGAACAGATTGAGTTCCTGGTGGACGAAGGCGATGCCCGACCCCAGGCTGCCTTCGACGGTGAGCCCGTCATGCGCAACGCCGTCGACGGTGATGGCGCCGCTGTCCGGCCTGGTGACGCCGCCGAGGATCTTCATCAAGGTCGACTTGCCGGCGCCGTTTTCGCCGACCAGGCCGATCACCTCTCCCGGCCTGACCTCCATGGAAAAACCATCCAGCGCCACCACGCCCGGATAGGTCTTGCGCACGTTCTCGAGGTCGAGGAACGGGGTGGTTGCGACGATGGATGGGTCGGAATAATTCATCACGCCATATTTGATCAGGCTTGCCAGCAGCCGGTGGGCTACAGACTGACGGGCCTTGGCCGGCCCGTCAACACGATCGCCGGCTCAAGGCGAACCCTGAGCCGGCGCAACTGCTCGTGGTCTCAGTTTCCGGACATCGCCTTCAGATTGGCGGCATAGGTGTCGACATCGTCCTTACCGATGATCTTGGTCGGGATAATGATCAGGCCGCCTTCCGGAATGCCTGATTTGTCGCCCTTGAGATAGGCGGCCATCAGCTTCATGCCCTGATAGGCCCATTCGAAGGGCTGCTGCACGACGGTCGCCGCCACGGTGCCTTCCTTGACGCCGCCCAGCGTGATCGGATCGTCATCGAAGCCGACGACCGTGATCGAGCCGAGCTTGCCGGCGTCGCGCAGCGCTTCATAGATGCGCGGCGTGTTGTAGGAATAGAAGCCGACCATGCAGGTGATGTCGGGGCTGGCGACCAGCGCGTCCTCGACATTCTTCTTGGCGCGCGCCTGGTCGATGTCGTCGCCGCGCACGTCCACCAGTTCGATCTTGCTGCCGGCGAGGCCGTCCTTCATGCCCTGGATGCGTTCCTTGGCATTGTCGGCGCCGAGCAGGCCGACGAAGCCGAGGCACTTGCCGCCGTCCGGCATCGCCTTCTTGGCGATCTCGGCCGCCTGCTTGCCGGCGTCGACATTGGACGAGCCGATATAGGCGACGCGCTTGGTCTGCGGGGCATCGGAGTCGGTGGTGAACAGCGCCGTTTCCGACGCGATCTTGTTCAGACCGTCGGTCGAGGTCTTGGGGTCGACGGCCGAGACCATGATGCCCTTGACGCCGGCGGTCACCAGATCGTCCATCAGCCGCTGCTGGATGGCGACCGAGGACTGCTCGGGATATTTGAGTTCGAGATTGTAGTCGGGCAATTCGGCCTGCGCCTTCTTGACGCCGGCTTCGGCGGCCTTCCAGAAATCGGAAGCGCCGTTGACGACGAAGGCCAGCGTCGGTTTGTCGTCGGCGCGCGCAATGGCTGTCGCGGTCAGGCCAAGCAGCAGGGCTGCGGTGGCCACGGATGCATGTCGTATCAAGGATTTCATGTTCAACCTCCCGTTTTGGCTCAGTCGTCGGACTGAACCGATCTTGCATTCACTGACTTGCCGCTCGCGATTTGGACGCCCTCCTCCTCAGGGGTTCCCGGCGCTGAAGAATGGCGTCGTCGGTCGCGATCACGGACTTTAGAGACTCATCCCGTGCTCGTAAATAGTCTGATTTGTCTGACATATCACATGTCCGAGACCAGGCTTGCGGAGGCAAACCCCGCTCGCCATCGGGCCATTCACGTGCACTTCTCGCCGCACGGGCCCACCTGACCGGACACGGCGGATTGACGTTACAGCGTCGTTTTGTATTAGTAAACACTATTAGCAGAGGTCTCGCGCGGACACTCGGCGGTGGCCCTAGGTCTAGTTTGCCCGAACAGGTGCAGCACCGCTTCGCGCAAGCAGATGCCTTGCAGTCCTCGAATTTCACGCAGCCCGCAGCGGCATGGCGGGGAACTTCAAAGCTGCTAATGAAGATAAACGCCTTCGACTATTTCCATTGGTCGACGGCGCGACACCATCTTGTCGGTGTGGCAGGCTTGCGACTAGACAGGCTGGGGATTGGGACGCAATGCCATGAGCGAGACGAGGGATCCGGACGACACGGCGAAGCGGCGCAAGGCGCCGGCGAGAGCCGCCAAGGGCGGCCGCGTCACCATGACCGACATCGCCAGGGCAGCCGGGTGCTCGCAGGCGACCGTCTCCTTCGTGCTCAACGATTCGCCCGGCATCCGGCTGTCGAAGCAGACGCGCGAGCGGGTGATCGACGCCGCGCGTGCGCTCGGCTACGCAGCACCCGCCTTCTCGGCGCTGCGCAAACCTGTTCCCGCCTTCGATGGACTTGACGGTGTCATCGGTTTCGCTGTCGACCAGCTGGCGACAAGCCCGGAAGCCGTTGTCGCCATCGAGGGCGCGCGCCAGGCGTCGTGGAACGCCGGCAATGTGTTGCTCGTGGCGCAGACCATGGGCGACTCCGTCATGGAGCCGCGCGCCATTGCGGCGCTCACCAGGCGCGGCATCTCGGCGCTGGTCTACATGACCATCTTCACCCGCGAGATCACGGCGCCGGACTTCCTCTACGGCCTCGACATCCCGGTCATCCTGCTCAACTGCTACACGGCCGATTATGCCTTCCCGGCCGTGGTGCCGTCCGAGATCGCCGGCGGCCAGAACTCGACCCGGCATCTGATCGGCCACGGCCACCGCCGCATCGCCACCATCACCGGCGAGCCGTGGATGCAGGCCGCGCAGGACCGGCTCAAAGGCTACCGCAGGGCGCTCGCCACCGCCGACATCCCGTTCGATCCCGAACTGGTGGTCGAGGGCGACTGGTCGGCGAGCGCCGGCTACGCGGCGACCGTGAAGCTTTTGGCGCTGAAAGAGCGTCCGACCGCTATCTTCTGCCAGAACGACCGCACGGCCATCGGCTGTTACGAAGCGCTGAAGGAGGCGGGCCTGCACATCCCGCAGGACATCTCCGTCGTCGGCTATGACGACGAGGAGATCGCCCGTCACCTGTTCCCGCCGCTGACGACATCGATCCTGCCGCACATGGCGATGGGCCAATGGGCGATCGAACAGCTCGAAGTGCCGCCGCCTGCCGGCCGCGGCCGCTATCCCATCACCAAGCTGGAATGCCCGCTGGTCGAGCGGGAGTCGGTGGCAGCTGTGGCTGGATAAAGCTGAACCAACCCATCCCGATGCAAATCGGGATGGGTCTGTTTGGTGGTTGCGCCTCAGGGCAGGGACTATCCGGGAACGTGCCGCGGTTAGAACCGCAAGACGACAAAGGAGCGCCTGCGATAGCAGCGCCGGCGCAGCCGGCCATGCCGCCAGAACGTGCGGCAGTGCCGTCTCCAGACATGCCGCCTGTGGTGGCGACGATGGTGCCATCGCCGATGCGAGATCTGCTCGACGTCGCCAGCGCCTTCGTCGTCATCAAACGAATTGGCATCCTGCTTGTCGAGTTCATCGAGAATGCCGTTACCGACATTGGGAACCCCGGCCACGGCCTCGAGAGGCCGAACCGCGGTAGCAAGCGCCGCGGCCCCCGCAACGCCAAACAATGCTGTCAAGAATGATCGCCGATCCATCAAAACCTCCATCAGCAAGACAAGGCTAACATGACGAGCCTAACACAAAGCAGCTAGAGCGGGTGATACAAAAGGCCAGAGGCGAATCTTGGAGCCGGCCCAAACGGGTGACCGGACGGACGGCAGAGGTCAGATTAAGGCCGCAACCGGGCGGCGCGCTTCCTTCGGCTCGGTGACCAAGCCATGCAGAATGCCGCCGATGAAAGCGCACAGCCTGACCGGTTCCGCCTTTCCGCGAAAACGCTGAACCGCTCGGCAAAGCTCTCTCCCTAAGAATGCCCGCCACCTTGCGGCATTGGGGCTGGCTGAGAGACTGATGCCCCACGGCACATGCGATGTTGCGGTACTCAGCGCCGCGCCAATATCCGGCAGAGCTCCTTCAGGTCCCGGTCGTAGGTGCCCTTGCCGCTGAGCACGCTGGCGCAGCGTTTCTTCATCTTGGCGATCTGGCCGGCCGACATGGCGCTGATGGCAACCACCGCCGGTCGCGTCGGCACCGCCGGCGTGTTGGGATCCCGAGGGCTGGTGGGCGCGGTCGGTGCGCCAATGCCGACCCCGACCCCGGCCGTCACCCCATTGCCCACCCCGACACCGGCGCCGACCCCGACACCGCTGCCGACGGTTGCGCCGACCCCGACCCCGACGCCCGTGCCCACCGATGCGCCGACGCCGGCCGCAACGCCGCTGGTGCCGCCGACCGTTGCGCCGACATTGGCGCCCTTGCTGCCGCCGACCGAGACGCCGACGCCAAGCCCGCCGCCACTGCCGCCGACCGAGACGCCCACCCCACCGCTGCCGCCGATGCCCACACTGAGCCCGCCCGCGCCAGCCGGAAAGCACAAAGCCACGGCAACAGCGCCACCGGCCAAGGCCTTTGTTAAACTTTTAAAGAAATCCATAATGACGCTCCCCGTGTTGGTTGCCTGTACGCAGGTTGAACAGCATCCGTTACCAATATGATTACGCGAGTGTAGCGTTTTTAGTTTCTGCGAGAATAGGTAGTATTGGAAATCGTTGTTATGGCTGCTTGCGGCGATCGGAATATATATTTTGGAATTGGCGGAAAAAATCGAGGATTTGCGGTTAGACTCGGAACCTTAGACAGGCAGGACGAGTGCTTGCATGCGGGAATTTACCGGGCGCATGCCTCAGGCCGTCTTGCGAAGCCGCTTCCTGCGGTGGAGAATGGACCCTCGAGAATGGGCTCGTGCTGAGGAAAGGGGACGATCCAAGAAACCCGCGACGATCTCCACCGATGTCGGGCGCGTTGTGCGCCACATCGTTCCGCTGCTCGCAGTCGACGGCGTCAGCGCTACCCTTGCGGGCATACCTTCGCCCCGTTTGGCGTTTCTGCCCTTTGGATCGGATGCCGATCGTCCGCTGGCGTTTCGAATCTCTTCAACTTACGCCGAGTTTCGCAAATCCACTTTAATCCCGGCTAACGTTCGAAGGGTTCGCCAAGCGAGGCGACACCGTTCAGCCTGAGCAAGCGGCGGTCCGCCGAGATGACACCGAGCACGACGATCGTAACGAGATAGGGAAGGCTGGAAAGCAGTTGCGATGGCAAGTCCAGACCGGTCGCCTGGGCGGCGAGGCTCATCAGCGAAACCGCACCGAAGAGGCAGGCACCCAGGAAGATGCGGCCAGCGAGCCACGTACCAAAGACAACGAGTGCGATCGCGATCCAGCCACGTCCGGCAATCATACCGTCCGCCCAAAGGGGCGTGTACACCGCCGCCGCATAGGCGCCGGCAAAACCCGCCATCATGCCACCAAAAGCTATGGCCGCGATACGGATAGCGATGACCGGATAGCCGATGGCATGGGCTGCCTTGGGATTCTCGCCGATTGCCCTCACGACAAGGCCGACTCTCGTATAGGCAAACATCGCCCAGATCGCAAACGTCACGGCAAGGGAAAGCCATACGACGACGTCCTGGACAAACAGCCTGCCGACTACCGGGATTTCCGAGAGGCCGGGAAAGGCAAGTTTCGGGAGCCCCTTGACCGTCAAGCTCTCGTAGCTTTTGCCGAACAGCGCCGAAAGGCCCTGGCCGAGAATGCCGATCGCAAGGCCTGTCGCGACCTGGTTTGCCCGGAATCCGAGTGCCAGCACTGCAAAGACGAGGGACAGGACGGCGCTACCGAGGCCGGCGGCAACGAACCCCAGCAGGTGTCCACCGCCGTGGTAGACGACGATGAACGCGAGCACCGCGCCGAGGGCCATCAGGCCCTCTACGCCGAGGTTAAGAACGCCGGCGCGCTCGACCACCAACTCGCCGAGTGCGGCAAGGAGAAAGGGGGTTGCCGCTGCGAGCATGCCCGAAATAATGAACTCGACGGCGTTCATGGCTGGCTCAGGTGATGGGGGCGGCGCCACTCGATGCGGTAGCGCACGAAGGCCACAGCGCCGAGATAGGCGAGCAGCAAGCTGCCTTGGAAGACGCGGACGGCGGCGATCGGCAGGTTTGCCGACACCATCGCATTGTCGCCGCCGATATAGAGGACAGCCATGAAGAGCGCGGAAAAGATGATGCCGACTGGATGCAAGCCGCCGAGATAGGCGACAATAATGGCCGCATAACCGTAGCCGGTCGAGATCGAGCGCTGCAGCTGGCCGAGCGGACCCGCGACTTCCGCGGCGCCTGCCAGTCCCGCCGCCATGCCACCGATCAGAAGCGATAGCCAAATCGCACGCCCTTCGCTGAAGCCGGCGTAACCGGCCGCGCGCGGGGCAAGGCCGCCGACCTTGAGCTTATACCCCATGAAGCTTCGCTGCATGAAAACCCAGGCCACCAGCGAGAGCGCAAGTGTGATGAGCAGCGAGACGTTGACGCGGGTACCGGTGATCAGGGTCGGCACCATCGCGTCGTTCTGAAACATGACGGATTGTGGGAAATTGAAGCCGGCCGGGTCCTTCCATGGGCCGAGCAGCAGGTAGTTGAGGACTTGCGCCGCAACGAGGCTCAGCATCAGGGAGACCAGGATCTCGTTCGCATTGAGCCTGACGCGCCAGAAGGCGGTGATAGATGCCCAAAGTGCACCGCCGAGGGCACCGAGAAGCAGCATCAGCGGCCAGATCCACTGCCCGGTCGCCTGCGGAAACCAGACGGGGATCGCCGAGGCGAAAATAGCGCCCAGGATAAACTGGCCCTCCGCGCCGATGTTGAACACTTTTGCGCGGAAACCGATCGCCAGCCCCTGAGCAATGAGGAGAAGGGGCCCCGCCTTCAGCAGCACCTCCGCAAACGATGCCCAGGAGAGGAACGGCTCGAGAAGCATCGCGTACAGGACGGCCGCCGGATCTCGGCCTATCAGCACATAAAGGCCCAGATTGAGGATGATCGCCATGCCAAGCGCGACAGCCGGGGCCAGCATGGCCGCGACGAGCGAGGCATGCTCCCGGCGGACGAGCGCGGGGAGGAACGTCGCGGCCCAAACGCTCATGCAGGAACCTTCTCTGGCGAGGCATGTGCTCCGATCATGTATCTGCCGATGTCTTCGGGGCGCGTGTCCCGCGTGACCAGAGGCGGACTCAGCATTCCATGATGGAGCACCTGGATGAAATCGCAGAGTTCGAAAAGTTCCTCGAGTTCCTCGGAAATTACGAGGATCGCCACGCCCAGGTTGCGCAACGCGATGAGCCGCCTTCTGATGGCGGATGCAGCGCCAATGTCTACACCCCAGGTCGGCTGCGCCACGAAAAGCAGTTTTGGCGACAGCATCATCTCGCGACCGACGATGAATTTCTGCAAGTTGCCGCCGGACAGCGAGCCCGCTTCGGCATCCGGGCCGGAGGCGCGGACGTCGTACCGACGGATGCATTCGCTGGTGAAAGCCGTCGCTCCGGCGCTGTTGATGAGGCCGCGCCTCACGAGATCGAAAGGATGGGCGGTAAGAACGGTGTTGAGCACGAGCGACATTTCAGGGACCGCGCCGCGTCCCAGCCGGTCTTCGGGCACGAAGGCGAAGCCAAATCTCCTGCGCGCGGCCGCATCGAGTGTGCCTACGTCGCGGCCCATCATGTAGATCCGGTCGCGTTGTTCCTTCAGCAGCATCGCTTCGCCCGAGATGAGCGCGGCAAGCTCGCCTTGGCCATTGCCCGATATTCCGGCTATGCCAAGGATCTCGCCTGATCGTACCGTGAGGCTGATGCCGGAGAGCGGCGTGGCAAAGGGGTCGTCCGGCGTGTAGTCCATGTCGATTATTTCCAGCCGCTTCTCCCCCTCGGGCATGGCCAACGCGGGCATCACCTCGGGCATGTCGCGGCCGATCATCATCCGGGCGAGGTCGTGCGCATCATAGTCGCGCGGGTCGACGGTGCCGATAACGCGCCCTCCACGCAAGACCGTCGCCTGGTCACAGATCGTGCGAATTTCCTCCAGTTTGTGGGAGATGAACAGGATGGACACGCCGCGGTCGCGAAGGCGCCTGAGCGTGTCGAACAGCTTCTTCACCGCCTGCGGCGGCAAGACCGAGGTCGGCTCGTCGAGAATGAGCAGCTTCGGGTCCGTCATCAGGCAGCGGATGATCTCCACCCGCTGCCGTTCGCCGACCGAGAGCGCGTGCACATCGGCGAGAGGATCCACTTCAAGGCCGAAATCCTGGCCGAGGCTGCGGATGCGCCCCGCCAGCTCCGCCTTGCCGCCGGGGACGACGAGCTGGATGTTCTCGACGACAGTCAGCGTCTCGAACAGCGAGAAATGCTGAAAGACCATGCCGATGCCCCTGCGCCGTGCCTCAGCCGGCGAGGCAAGGCGCAGATGCTCTCCGTTCCAGACGACGGTGCCTTCGTCCGGCTGTTCAACGCCATAGATGAGCTTCATCAGCGTCGATTTGCCCGCCCCATTCTCCCCGAGGATCGCATGGATCGATTGGGGCGCCACGTCCAGATCGATGGCTTGGTTGGCCCGGATCTGGCCGTAGCTCTTCGAGATGCCGCGGAGCGACAGAAGGGGCGGGGTCATGACTTACTTCGGCAGTGGTGTGGTGACACCCTTGACGTGCCAGTCCATCGCGACGATCTCGGGATCCGCTATCGTCGCACCGGCGGCGGCGGCTTCGCTGCCGTCGGCCTTGGTGATTGGACCTGTGAAGGGCGAGAAGCTGCCGTCGGCGATCTTCGCCGCCACTTCCTTGATCTTCGTCATCGTGTCGGCTGGGATATCTGAGTTCCAGTCCACGACCTCCACCACCTTTTCGGCGACGCCGAGGAAGGTGTTGGCGCCCTTGAAAGTTCCGGCGAGATGGGCATCCACGGAAGCCTTGAAGAAGGGCGACCAGTCTGTCGCGATGCAGCCGAGATATTTCTTCGGTGCATATTTCTTCATCGACGAATTGAGGTTGAACGCGTAGACGCCAGCCTCCTCGCAGGCCGAGATCACGGAGGGTGTGTCCTGCGCGTTCGAGAAGATCACGTCGCAGTTCTGTGCCATCAGCGCCTTGGCGGCTTCCTGTTCCTTGGCCGGGTCGAACCAGGAGTTCACCCAGACGACCGATACCTCGATATCGGGATTTACGGTCTGTGCGCCGAGCGTAAATGCGTTGATCGAGGTGATCAGCTCCGGAATGGCGAAGGCCGAGACGGAGCCGACCTTGCCGGTCTTGGAAAGAGCTGCGGCGGCTATGCCGAGCAGGTAAGTGCCCTGGAAATACTTCGCCGCGAAGGGCGAGAAATTCGGCGCGGTCTGGAAGCCGGAGGCATGCAGCACGGTGACCGCAGGATCGCGGCGGGCGATCTGTAATGCACCATTCTGGTAGCCGAATGAGCCGGCGATCAGGAACTTGTTACCGTCGGCGACGGTCTTGTTCATGATCCGGTCGGCGTCCGGCCCTTCGGCGATGTTCTCGATGACGGTGATCTTCACCTTGTCGCCGTATGCGGCCTTGACCGGCTCGAGGCCGGCGGCGAGCGCATGGCCCCAGCCGACATCGCCGACCGGCGACGGGAGCACGAGCGTGATACCGAGCGGCTCGTCGGCCGCAAAGGCGGGACGGCTGCCAAGCGCGCCGGCAAGCCCTGTCGCGGCAAGGCCCTTCATCAGAGTTCTGCGGGTCAGATAGTTCAGCATGTCAGTTCCCCTGTCTTAAGTTGTTAGAATTCCACCGCGGCAAAGGCGGCTTCCGCGTCCGCAGCAAGCCGGGCCTCGTTCAGCCCGGTAAACGCACCCTTCTCCCAGACGATGCGGCCGTTGATCATGGTCATGTCGGTGGGCATGCCGATACCGACCTTGGCGATCAGGCTCAATGGATCGTGGCGCGTGCCGACATAATCCATGCGGCGCGTGTCGATCGCGAAGAGGTCGGCGCCCATGCCGGGCGACAGTCGGCCGATGTCATTGCGGCCCAGAAGCGCGGCCCCGCCCGTTGTCGCATAGCCGAGGAAATCGACCGGCGCAGGCACGGGATGAGCGCGCGTCGAGGCCGCCAGGCATTGCAGCATGTAGGCGGAATGGATGCAGTGCATGAGGTTGGAGTTGTCGTTCGAGGCAGCACCGTCGCAGCCGAGACCGACGCGCAGGCCAAAGGCGGACATGGCGGGAATATCAGTCACCTCCGCACCCACCAGATAGACCGGCTCCGGGCAATGCGAGACACCGGTGCCGCTCGCCGCCATCAGCCGCAGTTCGTCATGCGTCAGCTCCCAGCAATGGGCATAGAAAGTGTCTCGGCCGGCAAATCCGAGGTCCTCGAGATAGTCCACCGTACGCATGCCATGGCGGGCCTCGATGATCGGGCTTTCGCCCTCGCCGACATGGGTGTGCATCCGCACCCCGCGATCACGCGCCAGCGAAACCGATTCCACGAAGGTCTCGCGGTAGCAGTTGACCGGCTGGCAGGGAGCGACCACGACCTGACGCATGCTGAAGGGACTGGTGTCGTGATAAGTGTCGATGAGGCGTGCGCAGTCGGCAATGAATTCGTCCGTGGTCTCCAGCATCTCGTCTGGAATGGTCGAGCCTTCCGATTTTGGCAGCGTGTTGCCGCCGCGGCCGGCATGGAAACGCATGCCGAGAAGATCGGCCGCTTCGAACTGCCGGTCGATGAGCCGTTTTCCGGCATGGCGCGGAAAATTGTACTGGTGGTCGAAGGCCGTTGTGCAACCGTGCTTTATCAACTCTGCCATCGCCGTGATAGAGGCGTGGTAGAAACAATCCTCGTTGAGCCGGGAGAAGATCGGATAGATCCGGTCGAGCCATTCGATGACCGAGAGCTTCGTCCAGTCGAGTTCGGCACGGTTGCGCATAAAGCACTGAAAGAAGTGATGGTGCGTGTTGACGAGGCCGGGATAGACGAACCAGCCGTCGGCATCCTGCACGATAGTACCGGCCGGCAACTCGCTTCTGTGCAGGCCTTCGCCGATTGCCTCGATCTGCGGGCCATTCGTCAGCACATCGACATTGCGCCGGACGCTCGGACCCCTGCCCTCGTCGGTGATGACCGCTGCGCAATTCTTCAGGAGATAGCCGGTCACCTCACGCCTCGTCCAGCATGGGTCGCGGTTCGGGCTTCAACTCGTGTAGCCGGTGGATACCGGGCATCTCGATGAAATTGTCGAGGCTGCGGAGCGCTCGCGACCAGAGCCGGATCGTGGGATACGGATCGAGGGAAACGCCACCGTCGGGCGCGAGCGCGACATAGGGAAAGCAAGCAATGTCGGCAATCGTCGGCCGGTCGGATGCGAGAAACCGATCGCCACGCATTTTTTGTTCGAAAAGGCCGGCTTCCAGCTCACGTAGTGCCGCTATGCCATTGGCCTGAAGCGCACCGATGTCACCGGGGCGCAGCAGCATCTCATGCAGGCGCGCGCCGCCGAGGTTGGCGGTCAGCCTGTGCGAGAAGGAGAGCCATTGCTGGATGCGCGCCGTCTCCTCGGGGGCGCCGCTGCCGAGCCAGGCCGGTGCTGCCTTCGCGGCGAGATAGCCAAGCATGGCGGAAGACTCGGTCAGGATCAGGTCGCCGTCTTCAAGGATCGGGATGGAGCCTCCCGGATTAAGCGCCATAAGCTCGGGGCCACGATGCTCGGCGCCGGGATGGAAGTCGACCGGGCGGATTTCGAGCTTCACACCTGACAGCGTCGCCATCAGGCGCACCTTGTAGCAACTTGGGGAGAGGACGTAGTCGTAAAGCCTCATTGTGCCACCAATTGCGCGCCGTAGGTATAATCGTGGCGCTTCAGCCAGCGGCGATAGGCGACCGAGGTCAGGTCGGCGCGCGTCGGGATTTCCATGCCGGGATCGAGCGGCAGAAGACGCGGGATCTGGTTTTCGAGGATCGAGCGGTCCTGCAGGAAAATCGTCTGCTGGAAATGGATGAGATCGGTCAGTGGTGTCTCGTCATCGAAAAGCGCCATCCATGGCCAGACGTCGCAGAGATCCTCGGCAAGCGGCTGGACGAATAGCGTAATGACATCCCATTCGCCCGGGCGCGGCGGGCAGGTCTTGTAGAGGACTGAGCAGGTCGGAGCCGGCACGCGGTACATGTATTCCGTCGTGATACCTCCACTCGCGGATTTCGCCGCCTGCGGCTGGTAGAACTTCACCTGGGTCGCCCAGACCTCGTCCTCCTCCTCGCGGATCTCGACCTTGTAGTTTTCGACCTCGGTATGCGGCTCCGAGCCGAGGATGTCGGTATGGACGAAGGGGAAGTGTGCGATGTCGAGGAAGTTCTCGACGGCGCGGAGCGGCGAGCAGCGCACCCGCACCACGCCGACATCGACGAAGCGGCGCCCGGGCTGGTCTGCTTCGGGAATCGGGAAGACCGGTTTCTTCGGTTCGCCGAGCGACGACCAGATATGGCCATAGCGCACCGAAACCGGCAGCACGCGCCCGTTTTCGCCTGTCACTTTCGCCGCGCCATTGGCGTCGAGCGCAATCTTGATCGGCTCGCCCATCAGGGTGGTCTCGCGTCCTTCGCGGTCGAGCCGGCTGAAAAGCCCGACCGGATACCATTCGTCGCGCATCGCATCGTTGATCATGGCACAGCCCCTTTCGCCTCGATCCCTTCGGCCACGCGCCGAAGGCTCTCGGCGGCTCGCGAGGCGGCGATGCGCTCGGACGCATCGCAATCGGCTGGAACAAGGACGTGGATCAGCGTCTCGCCGGCTTCCTGCGGGATAGGCAGCAGGCGGATTGCCGGCGCGCCGGGTGCCTGCCAGACGCATCCTTCAACGGTGGCCTTCGTACCGGCAGCGACAAAGAGCGCCGAACTTCCGGCGCGGGCCGTCAATGAACGGAGCGGGACGTAACCCTCAAAAAGGGGTGGCTTGCCGTCAGGCTCTCCATCCGCGACCCAGATGATCCCGCCTGCCTCTTCGACCAACCGGGTCGCAACTCGAATCGTCTCCGGCGGCGTGAGGCTGGGATGGGCAGGAATGCGCAGGCACTGACCGGCCTGCGAATAGGTCCAGCCGTGATAGATGCAGGAGAGCGCCTCGCCGCGCACGAAGCCATGGGAGAGGCGCATGCCGCGATGCGGACAGCGATCCGCCGATGCCGCCAAGCGCCCCGATTGGCTTCGCCAGAGGGCAATGGGACCGGCGGGCGTCCGCGCCGGCATTACCTGTCCTGTTGGCAGATCCTGGGTAAGGGCGACCGGCACCCAGGTGTCCGTCTTGTCGGACAGCATGACCTTACTTTCCGTACTGATACTACTGTTTCCCGACCAGAGAGATGCCGGCGCAAGGAGTTGGCGAACCGCTCGATGCGGCTGACGTATGCATAATAATTTCGCAATTGCAATATTGGTTAAATTAAGTGCAAACCGAGGTAACCACACGCAAAGCTATATGTTTTTTTGCTCGACAGGCGCGCGGTCGATCGTCTCGACCCAGACCTCAATGGGCCCAAGCGAACATCCCATCTCCATCATGTCGATCAGCTCCGCCGCACCGGCAATATCGAGTTCGATGCGATCGGTGCTTGCATGAGCGATGTGGTGCGCGAGACCGAGCTTGGCCGCATGGCGCATGATCCAGGGCACGAAGGACGCGGGTTCGAGGTGGCCGCGAATGGTCATCCGCTCATGCAAGCGGTGTTGACTTTGCTTCATCACGAACGGAACGCGCGCCTTGGTGTCACGGTCAGCAGCATAGCGTCTGACTGAACGGGCGGAAGTGGTAATCGACGCGCCAATAACACCGAATATCGACTGATCGCCCGTGCCTAGACCCGGGCACTCATGCATGTCGCCCAGAAGTGAGCCGCGGTCCTGGGACAACGACATGCATTAAAACAAAGACTTCAAGCGCGTCGCATGAATCCGTTCAGCGTGACGGGCTTTAGGGTTATCTGAGCTATTGTAATACATCGGTAAGTGGCGCACCCGACAGGATTCGAACCTGTGACCTCTGCCTTCGGAGGGCAGCGCTCTATCCAGCTGAGCTACGGGTGCCTTCAAGGAACCTGAAAACGAACCAGCCGATAGGCCGGCCAGCCACGGCTTCTTAGCGGAAGCCGCGCCGGGCTTCAACGGGCAATTGGCGTGGCGATATTTTTCGAAGCCACGTCGCGCGGCTTGGCAACTTCGCGTCCGCCCTGCAGCCTCAGCCCGGGACTCACCCCGCCACCTCCACCTTCGCCACCCGCCTGCGCACCCTGCGCGGCGCCCGCTTCGCCTTCTTCGCGCCGGTCAGTTCGTGCATCGCATCCAGCTGCATCTGCTGCATTTCGGCCAGCCGCGTCCATTGGCGCGAGATCAGATAGTCGAGCTTTTCGTGCAAATGGCGCACTTCCAGCTCGGCTTTCAGGTTGACCCGGTAGTCGTTGAACGAGCGCAGGCGATCCTTGGCCTCCGTCCGTCTCTGGCTCATCATGATGATCGGCGCCTGGATGGCGGCGATGCAGGAGAGCAGCAGGTTGAGCAGGATGAAGGGGTAGGGGTCGAAGGCGCTGCTCACGCCCGCGATCAAATTGATGCCGATCCACACCGCAAGCACGCTGCCGAACGAGATCAGGAACCACCAGCTGCCGCCGAAAGCCGCCATGTTGTCGGAGACGCGGTCGGCGAACGAGCGGTGCTCCTCGAACTCCTCTTCCGAGTTTTCCGAAATCGTGTCCTGCCTGGCGATCGATTCGACCACCTGGCGGTCGAGCTCGGAGAATTCGCCATGCTCCTGCTGCAGTAGCTCCTCCATGTAGCGCATGCGGTAGCGGCCGAGCTCCTCGCGGCTGATGCGGGCGCCGCGCGGCAGGTCGGGATGATCGGAGCGGATGCGGTCGGCCAGGCTCGGCCTGAGGTCGTCGATGCGCACCAGGTCACGCTTGCGGAATTTGCGGCCCGATATCGCCGATGGTTTCCGCTTCGGCTTCAGGCGGCCATGAGGTTCGGAGTCCGGCACATCGGGCGCTTCCAGCGCCTCGTCGGCAACCAGTTCGGCGTCGTGGGCGGGCGGCGCCTCGAAATACTCGCCGCCGCTGTCGTTTTCATTGTCGGCCTGTTCGGATGGTTTTGGGCTCATGATGCCGGCTCCTGCTGTCGCGCCCACGATACGCCAAGGCGAGGCGGCATAGCCACCGCCGCGGTGACGATTGCGGGCTTGTGCAAGCGCTTGTGATGAATGCCTGCTGCAATTGCCTGTGGCGGCGCAGCCCCCCGGGGCCTCGCTCGCCTGCTGGTCGGCAACCAGACCGCCGAAGTGCTGTTGCCGACGGAGGTCGCGCCTGCTGCAGAGTTAAGATGAGGCAGCGATCCTTCACGACCCCCCTCTGTCCTGCCGGACATCTCCCCCTCAAGGGGCCCGTTGCGTTATAGGCTTTGGGCGTGGAGAGAGACGGCAAGGGCAATGCGAGGTGGTTTCCGGCGCTGGTTTGTGGCCAGATGGGGTAGGAGTTGGCGTATTCGGCGGATTTCGGGCGCAGTGC